>JAKAUF010000201.1 GCA_021827785.1 Acidobacteriota bacterium
TTATGCGGCCGGGTCTGCCGGCTGGGCGATGGCGCCATGGTTCCATTGTGCGGCGGGGACGAGCGGCTGGGGATGAGGGACGGGCAGAAAGGAGGGGACGGGGCCGAAAGCAAAGCACAGGGCCCCGCCGCTGGCGGTACGCCGTCAGACCACGGGCGCGCACGCAGGTGCCCTACCTCACGACGGACGGGAGCGCTTCCGCCGGATTAGCTGGGCCATTTGGGCAGCTCGACGCCCCGCCGTTGGCGGGACGCCCCGGAATGTGGGGCGGACAAGGCGGGCAGAGGGCGTGGCGGGACGGCGAGCGGAGTGGCACCGTGGGGTATGCCTCCGGCTTGCGTGCGGTCGCGCTGGGCGCGACCGGAGCGGCGCGGGGCGGGCAGGCGGGCCAGCGCCCGCGAGAGGCAACCGCCGGGGACGACGGCAGCCCTGCTGGGCAGCCGGGGACGGCTGCCCTACTGGTGCGATCGGGGCGGAGAAAGTGGGATGGGCGTCCTCGCCTGTCAGCGTTTCGGCCGGGGCGCGGCCCGCCCCCGGCGAAAGCAGAGGCGGCGCTTCAACATTCTTGGCGCAGGCGGGTTCGCGGGTGCGGGACGAGTGTGCGGAAACGTCATGTTGCAGGGGCGGGGATGGGAGTGGAAGCGCTTGACAGAGGAGGCGCCATGGGAGGCAAATCTACGTGAGCCCTTTGCAAGCGCTGCCAATGCGGCAGGCCGGGGCGGCGGCAACATTGAGTACGGCAGGCAGGAAGCACGGCCTGCCAGGAGCGCGGGCAGGCAACGAACCCGAGGCAAGGTGACGCAACGCAAGGGAGGGAAGCGAACGATGGCGGATGAACGCATAGGACGGGAAACGAAATCGCGGGATAAAGCAGGGCGGGATGCGGCAGGGCGGGAACTGAACGGGCGGGAAGTGAAGACGCGGGACGAGGCAGAGCCGGGACCGGCCGCGAGGGAGCTGTCCGGGCGGGACCTGACGCGGCGGGAGCTGATGAAAGGCGCGGCGGCGACGGTGTCCTATTTGGCGGTGGACGGCGTGGCGGGGGCGACTTCGGTGGCGGGAGCGGAGGCGGCGGGGCTGCCGGGGCGGGGGCATGCCGCGGCGAGCGGCGCGACGGTGGGGGATCCGCCGAATGGGACGATCCTGCCGCTGAACTGCACCAGCAACGTGATTCTGCCGCCGCCGGGGCGGAGCTTGCAGAAGTTCAGCTTCGATTTTCCGGAACCGTCGGTGGTGTTCAACAAACTGATCATCGGCTTCCGGCTGTACACCTTCTTCAACACCTATGGGCTGGACCGGGAGAAGATGCGAGCAATGCCGGAAGGGGACGGGCTGCGGCTGGAGTGCACGGGGTTCGTCTATGCCGGCGGGCAACTGAAGGCGCCGGGGCGGCTGACGGCGCGCATCCGGCCGCATGGGGAATACGCCGAGTGGGACGTGACGGCGGAGATGGACGAGCCGATCAAGAGCATCACCACGGTGGTGCGGGGCGTGCCGCGGGGGAAGATGGCGGCGGGGAGCGGCGGGTTTTTCGATCCCAAGGAAAACGAGGTGCTGCTGGGCTATCCGTGGGGCAACGGCGGGCGAAGCACGGACACGCCGCTGACGGTGATCCAGGCGGGGAAGAAGGAGTATTACGCGCTGTCGGCGCTGAATGAGGAAGTGCGGCCGAACCGCATGTACTTCGAGCCGGCCGAGGACAACCGCTACCGCATCGAGATGGTGTACGAAAATCCGGGCTGGAAACAGACGCCGCGGTTGGAAGGGGCGCGCTGGCGGGTGAGCCGCACCAGCACGGCGGACGAGGCGTACGAGCCGCATTTCGCGCATGTGCAGCGGGCATTCCAGATTCCGGAATGGACGACGCGGCCGGATGTGCCGGCGTGGTTCCGGGAAGTGGAGCTGGTGGTTTCGATCCACGGGATGGACTGGACGGGGTACATCTTCAACGACTTCGCCAAGGCGCTGCGGACGCTGGAATGGGTGTCGAAGCAGATTGACGGGCGCAAGGTGATGGTGTTTTTGCCGGCGTGGAATGGGCGGTACTACTGGGAGTATTCGATTTACAAGGTGGACCAGCGGATGGGCGGCGACGCGGGGTTCCGGCGGCTGATTGACGAAGGGCACCGCATGGGCTTCCGCTTTCTGCCCATGTACGGGCTGCAAGCGTCGAATACGCACTTGCCGGTGTATCCGCAGTTCGCCGACTCCAGCACGCGGGCGATTGACGGCAACTCGTTCTATTTGGCGTGGGTGGATTGGGACAACGACCGCCACATGGAAGGCTGGGGGCGGTTCATGAACATCGCGGTGGACGACTGGCGGAATTGGCTGCACGACAACATCACGTATTTGATCGAAACGTTCGGCGTGGACGGATATTTTCTGGACATCGCCGGCGGCTGGGTGAACAACACGCAGGGCGACATGCTGGCCGGGCTGCGGACGATGGTGGAGGAGCTGCGGGCGAAATATCCGCAGGTGCTGCCGGTGGGGGAGTTTTCCTATGACGCGCTGATGGCGGTGCTGCCGGTGTACCAGATCTTTCCGTCCTGGGGCTATCCGGCGGGGTTCCATAAGTACTGCCGGTCGTTCGGGCATTTGAGCCATCCAGCGCCGGGGCGGGGCAGCAGCGGGGTGCACGAGTCGGGGTTCAACCATTTCAACTGGAAGACGCTTTCGACCAACCCGCATGAGATTCCGACGATCACGGTGGTGGACAACACGTTCGAAAAATACCGGCACGTGATGGCGGGGATCATTGCCAAGGCCAAGGCGAGAGCGGCGAAGCGGGCGATGTAGGCGAGGCGATCAGCGGAACCGCGAGGGGGCGCCTCGGAATGCGGAGCGGACAAGGTGCACAGAGGGGCGTGGCGCGACGGCGAGCGGCGGGGTGCCGTGGGGTATGCCTCCGGCTTGCGTGCGGTCGCGCTTTGCGCGGACGGAGCGGTGCGGGGCGGACAGGCGAGGACGCCCATCCCACGTTCTTCGCGCCGGCGGGGCGGTGAGGTTGCGCCGCCCGGGAGGGCGACGCCCCCGCCGCTGGTGGGACACTGAGATTGCGCCGCCCGGGAGGGCGACGCTACGCAGGGCAGGAGCCCTACCCCACGAGGGGCGAGGCCGTCTCTGGGGGCGCGGGCCGCCGGCCCGCCGGCGCTGAGTGCGGACGAGCCGTCCGCGTCCCCAGGGGAGCGTTCGTTCTGCTCGCGGGGGCCGCGCCATTCGCTCGGGGAGCAAAGCGGGCGCGGAAAGGCCGCGAAATTCCGCAGGGCGGCCCGCCCCGGCAAGCGAAGCGGCGCGACCCCAAAGCCGGGGTCCCCAACGCGCA
>JAKAUF010000090.1 GCA_021827785.1 Acidobacteriota bacterium
CTCCCCGCCCGCGGGCGCCGGCGCCGCGGCGGACACGCCCTCCGCCGCGGCCGACGGCGCTTCCCCGGCTGGGAGCGGCGGACCACTGGCGACCACGCTGCTGAAGCTTGACGGCGCCGGCGCTGTAGCTCGGGAGCGCAGCTCTCGCACCAAAGCCGCCGCCAATAGCACGATCACCGCTAGGGCGGCGATCAATGCAATGCGATAGAACCTCATGGCTTTCCTCCGCGCGTCCCAACGCTTCGCGCGCCGCGTCCGGGACCAGATGCCGGTGCCGCTCCCGGCTGGCGCCCCGGCGGCGGGCCATAGGCGCCCGCGACCTCGCGCAGGCGCGCCAGCGCGGTTTCGCGGCGCGCCAGCGTGCGCCAATAGCTTTCTTGCACGTTCTGGTACTCCAGAAACGCGGTGATCACGGTCTGAAAGTCCTCCCGGCCCGATTCATATTCCGACAGCGTGGCGCGCCAGGTGGCCGCCGCTTGGGGCAGCAGCCCGCCGTGGTAAATGCGCAGCAGCTGGGCGTCGGCCCGCGCCTGCAAGTACCATTGGCGGGCTTCATAGGCCAGCGATTCCCGCTCCGCCGCGTAGGCGTCGCGCGACGCCGCCAGCGCTTCGCCGGCCTGGGATAGCGCCGCGTCCTGTTTGCGGTGGAAGAAAACCGGCAGCGACACCCCGACGCTAAAACTGCTGCGGTATGGAAAGCCGGGACCGGTGGCCAGGTACATGTAGCCAACGCGGAAATCAGGGTAAAAATTCCTGTGGGCCAGCCGCACCCCCAGCTGCGCCCGCGCCGTCTCCAGCGCCCGGGCGCGGAGATCCGGATTGGCGGCGATTCCCGCCGCCAGCCGCGGCGGCGCGGGCGGCGGCGGCGACTGCTGGAGGCGCGCGGCAACGATGGGCGGTGAGGCCAGCGACCGGTTCAACAGCTGCTTCAGGCGCGCCTCGGCAATTGCCCACTCTCGGCGCTGTACTGTCTGCCGGGCCAGCAACTGCGTCACCGCCAACTGCGCGTGGAGCACATCGGCCTGGTTGCCCTTTCCAACCGCATAGCGGTTCGCGGCGACGCGGGCCACCACGGCCAAAAGCCGCCGGTCCCGGGCCAAGATGGCGAGCGTTTCCTGCAACCCGCCAATGGTGTAGTAGGTGCTGGCCACCGCAGCCGCGACCCTGCGCCGGACCGAGGCCACGTTCTCCCCGGCGACTGCGGCAGCTCGGACCGCCATGTCGCCGCGCAGACGCAGCTTGCCGGGAAACGGCAGCGCTTCGCTGACCCCAATCCCGGCGTAGCCCATCATTTGATCAAATTGCCCGGTCAGCGGCAGGGGACCGCCGACGTTCATAGTGGAAAAATTGAACTCCGGATCGGGCAAGCTCGAAACCTGACTGGGAACTCGGCGCGCGGCGCGCCACAGGCGGCGGGCCTGGCGAATCGCCGGGTTGTCGCGCTCGGCCTCCCGCAACAAGGCGGTCAGGTGTGTGGGCCGGGGCCTTGGCGGCGCCGCCCCAGCCGATGCCACGGCGAGAGCGGAGATTAGCAATACAAAAAGCGGCTTCATGATCTACTCCTGCGCGGGGAGCACGCGAACAGACAAAGCCCAGGCGGAATCCACCTAGGCAGAGTGGCGCGCGGCAGGCTAGATCAGAAGTGGGAGATTGGACGCAGTGGCGGCAGGCGGCGGAGATGCCGCGGGGGCGGCCAGCGCCATTCGGAAAGTGGCGCTCCCGTCAGCAGGTCGAACCACGGCCCGGCAGGCGTATAACAGCGACGCGGGCGCGATCGGCCGGATCCCGGCCGGCGGTATGGCCAATGGCTCGGCGGCGAGTTGGACGGCAGCGCAACAGGGCTGCACGGCGCCAGCGCCGCTGCATCCGCCGTGCATGCCGCGGCAACAGGCCGCGCCCGGACATACGAGCAGCGCAGCGGGCGCGGCCAAAAGCAGCCCCACTAACGTCAGCCATGCGAATATGCGCCGCACGCGCTCCATCTTAACCTAGATTTCTGGCTTGCAATTTTTGGGCCAATACGCCGCAGCCGTGAGGGGGCCACGTATGCATCGCCGATGAAGCTTCCGGCGGCGCGATGCGAATGGTTCCAGGGTTCGCGCGGCTTGGCCGGAATAGCCTTCTTGGCCGTTCCTCCACCGGTCCAGCATACACCCGCCCGCAGGAAGGTGGCTACGTGGCCGGTTGTCCGCCACTTCCGGCGATGTCGGCACCGTCGGCAGCGTGTTGGCGGCTGCGATTTGCCTCATTTGTCAGCATTCCCCCGACACCTACTCCCAGAACATCCGCAGGTCGTCAATTTTCCAGGCCCAAGGCTGCCAGCCCTGCTCACCCAGCCGGTAGCGGCAGGGAGGCGATGCTGCGCATCGTGCTGGCGAACAGTCGCCGCGTGAGATGACTCTCGGCCAGCAGCAAGCCGGTGTGAAACGCTCCATTGAGGGCGAGGCGCACCAGGGTAATGCCGGCCGCATATGCGTTCGTTGCCGATTGCATGGCACCGGCGACCAGAGTCCGATTTTTCACCGCACGTGCGGCCCGGCGCTTGATCCACGCGAATATAGGCATGGCAATGAGCGCGGCGGCAGTGATGGCGATGCCGGCTAGACCTGTATCCGGTCGCCTACCCCCTGCCAGCGCCACCGCCGCCATGACCGCCACAACCCCCGCGAGTACAAAGAGTAGAAGGCCCACCCCGGGCGCCGCCCGTTCTTTTGTCAGCGGAAATGCTGGAATAAACGACGTCAGAGCGACGGTGGCCGAAAGGACTTCCACCAGGCTATCGGCGCCGAGGGTCAGCAGCGCGGTGCTGTGGTCGTTAGAGCGGCATAGAGCGAAATTGTGCGCTCTCCGCTAGCATCTACGCGAGCGTAAGGCCTTGCAGCCAGAAGGCGATCTGAAGAGCGGCAAGCCGCGGGCCACAACGGGTGTTCGTTGCCGTGGCAACCAGGAGAGAGGCCTCCATACCATTTCCGCCGTGCCCAATTAAACGACAGCAAGGAGTCACCAAGCCTGCGGACTCGACTTGCCCATCCGTCCGCCGGGACAGGGGTATACCACGGGCGTAGGTCGTGGAGCGTGGCCAGCCAGGGTTGCGCGGCGGTGGGATGGTCGAGCAGGTTTCGACGATCTGGCTCGGGGATCAGCCGGGCGGTTTGGCTCTGCCAGCCTGGGGCGGAGGAGCGCCCAACCGGCGCCGGAATGGGCGCTGTCGCTTAACTTGGCCCCGGCGCCCCCCGAGCCCCAGCTCGAGAATCGCGCCTTCCGATCAGGCTCCTCACCTTGACATTATAATAAATAATTCAGTATATTCTGAAATACTATGGCAAGCCAGAATCGCCGATTCAAGACCGCCATCTACGAGCAGTTCGCGCGCATTGGCAAAGCCATCTCGAACCCCAGCCGCCTGGAACTGCTTGATCTTCTTGGCCAGGGGCCACGAACCGTGGAAGCGCTGGCCAAGGAGGCGGGTCTGGGTCCCGCCAACACTTCTCAGCATCTTAAGGCACTGCGGGGGGCGCGACTCGTCGAGGCGGAAAAGAACGGGCTTTATGTAACGTACCGGTTGGCCGACGAGCAGGTGGGCCGCTTTTTTCGGTCCATCCAGATGCTGGCCGAAGCGCGGCTGGCCGAGGTGGGGGAGATCACTCGCCGGTTCCTGGAGGCGCGGCAGGGTTTGCAGCCGGTGGGCCGTGAACAGCTCCTTGCCAAAGTCCGAGATGGCGCCGTTACCGTGCTTGATGTGCGGCCGAGCGAGGAGTTTCGCACTGGCCACCTTCCCGGCGCTCTTTCCGTTCCGCTGAAGGAACTTGAGCATCGGCTGTCGGAGTTGCCGCGGGACCGCGAGATCGTCGCCTATTGCCGCGGGCCCTATTGTGTGCTCGCTCTGGAGGCGGTCGAATTGCTCAGGGCGCAAGGATTTAACGCCTTCCGGTTGGAGGATGGCGTTCAAGATTGGCAGGCGAGAGGGTATCCCGTCATGGTTGAGGAGCGGCCGTAGGTCTCGGACTTCCGAGGAGACAGTATGCAATCGAAGACAATTCTCGTGTTGGGCGGCGGCATCGGAGGCATCGTCGCCGCTAACAAGATTCGCCACCAGCTGTCGGCCATTCATCGCATCGTGCTGGTGGAAAAAAACGCGCAGCACACGTTTGCCCCATCGTTTTTGTGGCTGATGACGGGTGACCGCCAGCCAGAACAGATCCGCCGCCCGCTGGCGGATCTGCTGCGGCGTGGGGTTGAACTCCTCCACGCCGAGGTCATCGGGATCGATCCGGCTCATCGGCAAGTTAGAACGAGCACCACGGAGATCGCCTACGATTATCTGGTGATAGCGCTCGGCGCCGATCTGGCCCCCGAGATGATTCCGGGGTTGGGCGTTGCCGCACATAGCTTTTTCACCTTCGATGGCGCTCTCCGCCTTCGTGAAGCCCTCATGGCATTCTCCGGAGGACGCATCGCCGTTGCGGTCTCCTCCATGCCGTATAAATGCCCGGCAGCTCCCCATGAAGGGGCGATGCTGATGGCCGACTACTTCCGCCGCCGTGGCCTTTCCGCCAAGGTTGACATTCATCTGTTCACGCCTGAACCACAACCAATGCCGGTCGCCGGTCCGCAGCTAGGAGAGGCGGTCTGCGGCATGCTTCGGGCCAAACATGTTGAATTTCATCCGCTCCACAAACTTAGCGCCGTCGATCCTGCGGCGCGGGAGATGACATTCGAAAACGGGGCTCGGTTCGGTTATGACCTGCTGGTCGCAATACCACCCCACCGGGCGCCTGAGGTGGTTATCCAGGCCGGCCTGACGAATCAATCCGGCTGGATTCCCGTCGATCCGGCCACCCTGCGCACCACGCACGACGGCGTCTATGCGATCGGCGACGTCGCCGCTATCCCAATTCCAGGGCGGTGGAAGCCGGAGGTGCCGCTGATGCTGCCCAAGGCGGGCGTGTTTGCGCATGCGCAGGCCGAGGTCGTAGCCCGGCGCATCGTCGCCGCGGTTACCGGCCGCCCATGCGCCCGTGGTTTCTCCGGAGATGGATACTGCATGCTTGAGGCCGGTGAAGAACGGGCCGGCTTCGCATTTGGTCATTTCTACGCTGAGCCGTCGCCGCGCATTCGACTGCGACGCGTCGGAAGGTCATGGCACCTTGGCAAGGTCCTTTTCGAGAAGTGGTGGCTGGCCCCGCTCGGCATTAGGCGATCCGTGACCGGCTGGGCGATGAGGGCTGGAGGGAGACTTCGCGGCATCCCGATGGCCTTGTAAACAGTTTTTCTGAGAGGTAAAGCCATGAACTATCTCATCATCCTGAACGATCCTCCCTACGGAACCGAGCGCAGCTACAACGGCCTGCGGCTGGCGAACGCGCTGGCTAAGGATGAGGCCGGCATCGCGGTCTTCATGATTGGCGACGCGGCCTCGTGCGCCGTCGCGGGCCAGACAACGCCGAACGGCTACTACAACCTGGAGCGGATGCTGAAGCTCCTTTCGTCCAAGGGCGGCAAAATCGGTGTCTGCGGCTCCTGTATGGACGCTCGGGGACTCAAGCCGGATTCCCTTGTGCAAGGCGCCCACCGGAGTTCGATGGATGAGCTGGCGGCCTGGTCGGGAGAGGCGGATAAGGTCATCGTCTTCTGATCTGTCCCGCCCGGCCACCGGAGCCGCGCCGCGGGAGACGATCAAGCCGAGCTGGCGCAATGTCGCGGGAAAATGGGAGGGAAAGGTGAAGACGAAAAAGCTCTTTGTCGTCCTTGGATTTTTTCTTGCGGCCATCGGCCTGACTGGGCTGTTCGCCGCGACTGTGCGGAGGCGGAGCAGCGACCAGTCCCACGCCAGTGACGGGCACAACTCGATGCAGCAGGTGATGCGCACGATGATGTCGGGTGTTGTGCCTCCCGGAGTCACGCCCGGCAATCTTCCGGCACCGCGAAGCCAGGGCGCGAAGCTGGTGGCGACCTACTGTGTGCAATGCCACAGTCTTCCCAGCCCGCTGATGCATTCCGCCGCCGAGTGGCCTGGAGTCGCGAGCAGGATGTTCCAAAGGATGACCATGTGTTCCGAGATGAGCCGTTCGGGCATGATGGGAAATATGGGCGGCATGGGTATGAGGGGGATGATGGGAAACATGGGCGGCAGAATGGCGGGCATGATGAACATAAAGGCCCCTTCCGCCAGTGAGCAGAAAACGATCGTTTCGTACTTGGAAGAACACTCTTTGAAATCCATTCTTCCCGGTGCGGTGCCTTCACCCCGAAGCAGAGGCGCAATCCTTTTTGCGGCCACATGCGCTCAGTGCCACGCCTTACCCAATCCCAAGCTGCATACCGCGCGGCAGTGGCCACAGGTGGTGGCGCGCATGCGTAAGAACATGGTGGCGATGGGAAAGCCCGTTCCCGGCGCGGCGACACTCCGAAGAATTACCGAGTTTCTTCAGAACGTGGCTCGGGTAAAGCGGTAGCGGCAAGGCCCTGCGCCTGGCAACGGTGAAATGGAAATCGAGATTCGCAGCGTTAACCGTCAACGTCCGAGCGGCGGTTTGGGCGGGCCGCAACACATCCCGGAGCGCTAATACCGCCCTCGGCGGCCCGCCGGTAAGCGTGGGCAGCCGCCGCGGGGGCCTGGCAGCCGGATTGCATGGACCCGGGCATGCTCTGCGGAATTGGGGCATATCATGGCAGGCCAGAATCGGAATCAAGGCCGTTCGCGGGGGTCGCGCCGTTCGCACCGGGGGCAAGGCCGGCGCGAAGAGGCCGCGACATTCGCCGCGCGCCCACGGCGCGCGGAAGAAATCCGCGGCTCGCCGCAGCCAGCGCAGCGGTGCGACCCCAGCGACGCACAGGCGGTGGCTGGGACGAACGGGGCCCCCAGTCCCGCGCCGCGCACCCAACGGGACGCCCCGCCGGCGGCGGGGCCGGGGCCCGCGCCAGGCAATCAGAGCGCTGGCCGCGGGCGAGGAACATGAGATGAACGTCGCAAGCGTTGCGGACTTTTCGATGGAGACCGCGCTGCAAGCGGAACCGCCGACCTACGCCGGCGGACTGGGCGTGCTGGCCGGCGACACGCTGCGATCGGCGGCCGATCTGGGTCTGTCCTTTGCGGCGGTGACGCTGGCGCACCGGAAGGGGTATTTCCAGCAGACGCTGGACAGCCAAGGAAACCAGAACGAGGCCGACGCGCCATGGGCCCCGGAAAAGACGTTGGAACCGGCGGAGGCAACGGTTTCGGTCGTCATCGAGGGACGGCCGGTGAAGATTCGCGCTTGGCGGTTTACCGTTGTGGGCATCGGCGGGCATCGCGTGCCGGTGTATCTGCTGGACACCGACCTGGCGGAGAACAGCGCCTGGGACCGGACGCTGACCGATTATCTCTACGGCGGTGATGAGCGCTACCGGCTGTGCCAAGAGGCGGTGCTGGGGATCGGCGGCGTGCGCATGCTGGAGGCCCTGGGATATGACGGCGTGCCGACCTTTCATATGAATGAGGGCCACTCCGCGCTGCTGGCCTTGGCCCTGCTGGAACAGCGCATGGGCGGCGGCCCGCCGCGAATCCCCTCCGAGGCGGACGTGGAAGCGGTGCGGGAACGCTGCGTGTTCACCACCCATACGCCAGTGCCGGCCGGCACCGACCGGTTCGCGCCCAGCCTGGTGCGGCAGGTGCTCGGCGACGCCCGGGCGGCGGACTTGGAAAACAGCGGCTGCTGCCAGGGCGGCGTGTTGAACATGACCTACCTGGCGCTGCGGTTTTCCCGTTACATCAACGGCGTGGCGATGCGCCACGGCGAACTCTCCCAGGACATGTATCCGCGCTATCCCATCCGCGCCATCACCAACGGCGTCCACGCCGTGACCTGGACGGCGCCGGCGTTCCGCACGCTGTATGACCGCCATGTGCCGGAATGGCGGCGGGACAACCAGTACCTGCGCTACGCGGTGGGCATTCCGCCCGAGGAGATCGCCGACGCGCACCGGCAGGCCAAGGCGGCATTGCTGGAGCAGGTGCGGACGGCCACCGGCGCGCGGCTCGACCCCAACGTGATGAGATGACGCTGGGATTCGCGCGACGGGCAACGGGCTATCAGCGCGCCGATTTGATTTTCTCCGAACTCGACCTGCTGCGGTCTCTGGCGCGGCGGGCCGGCCCACTGCAAATGATCTTCGCCGGCAAAGCCCATCCGCGCGACGAGAGCGGCAAAGGAATGATTCGGCGCGTCTTCTCGGCGGCGCGGAACCTGGAGGGAGCGGTCCCGATCGTGTATCTGGCGGACTACGACCTGCGGTGGGGCCAGTGGATGACGAGCGGGGCGGACCTGTGGCTGAATACGCCACACCGGCCCTATGAAGCTTCCGGCACCAGCGGGATGAAGGCCGCCCTCAACGGCGTTCCCAGCTTGAGCGTGCCCGACGGCTGGTGGTATGAAGGCCATTTCGAGGGTGTCACCGGCTGGGACGTCGGGCACGAGGAGCCCAGCGAGGATCCCGTGGCCGAGGCGGATTCGCTCTATGAAAAGCTCGAGCTGCTGATCCTGCCGATGTTCTATGCCCGGCGGAGCCAATACGTCGAGGTGATGCGCTCCACCATCGCGCTGAACGGTTCGTTCTTCAATACGCAGCGCATGATGGGACAGTACGCGCTGAACGCTTACACGGCGGCGGCGGGGGACAAACAAAAAACGAACTGACGGGCGCGGGCCCCAGCCCCGCCTGCGGCGGGGCGTCCCGCGGCGCGGGAGTGGGGGCCCCGTTCGCCCCAGCCCCCGCCCGCGCGTCGCTGCGGCCGTCCCGCTTGGCTGGCCGGGGGTGGGGCGCCCGGCGGAATGTCGCAGCCTTTTCGCGCCGGCTTTGGACCCAGCGCAGACGGCGCAAGCCGGTGCCGCAGCGCCCGAACGTTCTGGGGCATTTAGCGAGGGCCGTGGGGGAAATGCCCCAGAAAGTTGCGGTCGTTAAGGGCGAGGTGGCACCGGGAGGCACATTCCGCGCGGTCGGAACGTACGGACCCTCGGATGCATCACCTCATCCCGGAGGCAGAAATGGCGGTAGAGGAAATGCAGAGCAGCGGCCGGACCACGGCGGCTTTCGTCCTTTCTTTGCTGGCTGGCATCTTCATGGTGGCCGCTGGGGGCGTGATGGGCGGCATGTTCGCAGGCATGATGGGCGGCAACTACATGGGCGGGCACCGCGCCGTCGGGCGCCTCATGTGGCCCATGGGGCCCATCTATCGCTTCGGCCGCTTCGGCGCAGGAGTCGGCGCGCCCTGGTTCTGGCTGGGGCTAATCGCGGGCGCCGTCGTACTGGTCGCTGCGGTGCTGCTGCAAACCGCCGCCGGACAGCGGAGATTTTGGGGCGCGGTCATATTGGTCGTTTCCGCGCTGGAACTGATCGCCGGCCCCGCGGGAATCGTCGCGGGAACGCTGGGGATAATCGGCGGCGCCCTAGCGCTGGGGAGCGCAGCCTAGGGACCAGAGGCATGTAATGAGGGGGGTAAAGCGTAGCGGAAATCAGCCAGAAACCATCCCGGCCGGCGCAGCGACCGGGTCCGCCGCCGAAGAGCAGGCGCGCGCGTCGCCGCCGAACGCCTGCCTCCCGTGCGCGCCGCCGCCCGCGCAGCCCAGGACGCAAACCCAATATACCTGCCCGATGCACCCGGAGATCGTGCGCCCCCAGCCCGGCGCTTGCCCCATCTGCGGCATGGCGCTGGAACCGAGGGTGGCGGCGGGCGCCGAGCCAGAGGAAAACCCGGAACTGCGCGACATGACGCGGCGGTTCTGGGTGGCGTTGGCGATCACGGTTCCCTTGCTGGCGGTGAGCATGGTGGGATACCTGCCGCCACGGATGCTGTGGAGCGCCTGGGCCAGCTCGCGCGCGGGCGCCTGGTACCAGCTGATCCTGGCAACGCCGGTGGTGCTGTGGAGCGGCTGGCCGTTTTTCCTTCGCGGCTGGCGGTCGCTGGTGCACCGCAGCCTGAACATGTTCACGCTGATCGGGCTGGGTATCGCGGTGTCGTATGTCTACAGCCTCGTCGCCACCGTCGCGCCCGGCATTTTTCCCGGCTCGTTCCGGGAGGCCAGCGGCGCGGTGGAAGTGTACTTCGAGGCGGCGGCGGTCATCACCGTATTGGTGCTGCTCGGCCAAGTGCTCGAGCTGCGCGCCCGCAGCCAAACCGGCGCTGCCATCCGTTCCTTGCTGGGTCTGGCGCCGAAAACGGCGCGGATGGTTCTGCCCGACGGCTCGGAGCGCGATGTGCCGCTGGATGAGGTTAAGCCGGGCGACCGGCTGCGGGTGCGGCCGGGCGAGAAGGTCCCGGTGGACGGGGTGGTGACCGAGGGCGGGAGCAGCGTGGATGAGTCCATGATCACCGGTGAGCCCCTGCCGGTGGAAAAGCACGCGGGCGATGCGATCACCGGCGCGACCGTGAACGGCGTCGGTTCGCTGATCATGGAAGCTCGCCGCGTGGGCTCGGAGACGCTGCTGGCGCAGATCGTGCGCATGGTTTCGGAGGCGCAGCGAAGCCGTGCGCCGATTCAAAAGCTGGCGGACACCGTCGCGGGCTTTTTTGTCCCCATCGTGGTTGGAATCAGCGTCGTGACCTTCTTCGTCTGGGCCTTCATCGGACCCCCGCCAGCGCTGGCGCATGCGCTGGTGAACGCCGTGGCTGTCCTAATCATCGCCTGCCCTTGCGCGCTGGGGCTGGCGACGCCGATGTCGGTGATGGTGGCGACCGGCCGGGGGGCGACCGAAGGGGTGCTGTTTAAAAACGCCGAGGCGATCGAATTCATGCGCAAGGTGGATACACTGCTTGTGGACAAGACCGGAACGCTGACCGAGGGCAGGCCGACGCTGACCTCGGTGGCCGTGCCGCCGGGCGAAGACGCGGGCCGCGTCCTGCGCGCGGCGGCCACGCTGGAAACGGGCAGCGAGCACCCGCTGGCGGCAGCGATCGTGGCTGGGGCGCGGGAACGCGGCATCGGCTTGGGAACGGCCGCGGAGTTCGCGGCGTTGCCGGGACGGGGCGTGCGCGGCCAGGTGGATGGAGCCGAAGTGGCGCTGGGCAATCAGACGCTGGCCGCGGAGCTCGGTGCGGACGCCGGCGCGATGGCGGAACAAGCCGAGGCGATGCGCCGCGAGGACCAAACAGTAATGTTCACCCTCATCGGCGGGCGCGTCGCCGGACTGCTGGGCGTCTCCGATCCCGTCAAGGCCACCTCCCGCGAGGCGATCGAGGGCCTGCATCGGGAAGGAATTCGCGTGGTGATGCTGACCGGAGACAGCCGGACCACGGCGCAGGCGGTGGCCGCCAAGCTGGGCATTGACGACGTGGTGGCCCAGATGCTGCCGGACCAAAAGGCGGCGGTGGTGAAGCGGTTCCAAGATCAGGGTCGCTTCGTCGCCATGGCGGGCGATGGCATCAACGATGCGCCGGCCCTAGCCCAGGCGCAGGTTGGAATCGCGATGGGCACTGGAACGGATGTGGCAATGGAGAGCGCCGGGGTGACGCTAGTGAGAGGCGACCTGCGGGGCATCGTGCGCGCGCGGCGGCTCAGCCGCGCCACCATGAAAAACATCCGCCAGAACCTTTTCTTCGCTTTCATCTACAACAGCGTCGGCGTGCCCATCGCCGCCGGAGTCTTGTATCCCGTTTTTGGCCTGCTGCTCAGCCCGGTGATCGCCGCGGCGGCCATGAGCTTCAGCTCGGTATCGGTGGTCGGCAATGCGCTGCGGCTGCGCTCGGCAGCCCGCTAGCCGCCCGCTGGTGATAACGGCGCCGTGGCGTGGGAAGCTACGCCCGGAGCTGAAATCCTCCCCTGGAGTTGGCTACTCCTCGGATGCTGTCCGGGATTGCTGGCCGCGGCCGCCGTGACACGCGCGGTCAATGGCTCATCATAAGGGGCTCCGGGAAAATGGTTTTGGGATTATAGGCGCGCATACGCCGCAGCTGGGCGGCCGTAAGGCGGGGGAGGTGGCGGATAAAATCCACCAGTTCCCATGTCTCCTTCGGTGTGTCATCGCCCCAAGCGGGCATGCCGCTCATGCGGATGCCGTTGCGAATGGTATAAAACAAGGCACCGTCGCTCTTACCCTGGGTCCCCGGGGCGCGCAGGTCCGGCGGATGGGGATACATGTTGAGCCCGAGCATGACTCTGCCGTCGCCGTTGTTGGCGTGGCAGACGGCGCAATGGGCGGCGAAATGTTCGCTGGCAAACTTCATCTGGGCCGCGGTTAACCGGGGATAAGGGTTGGTGCGGCGGTTGGCGCCCGCCGGCATGGCCATATCGCGCATCATATGCGCCATCCAGGCTTCCATCCCGGTGGGCTGGGCGCGGGCGCTGAAGCCGCGGGCTCCCCGCGCCCACAGCGCCATCGTGGCAACGACGAGCGCGGCGACCGCAACCCCAAGGGCGGCCCATGCGATCCATCGGCGAGATCTATTTGGCATAGGGCAGATTCCTTGCGGGCGGAGCGGCCAAGCGCAGACGCGCGGCGGCACGGAGGCCGCGAGTGTAAAAGAAGCCGCGGAGAGTGAGAGCGGTGCGCCATAGGCAGGCGAGTTCCCGTATGTAGTTCCGGCGCAGCAGGAACCAGGTACGCTGCGCCACCAGCACCTGCGGATAGGCGGCGGCCATCTGCCGGTAATAGTGCCGGTAGAGGCGGTAGGCCTGTTCGGCCTGGGGCAGCATAATGCGGTACTGGCCGGCGGCATCAACGGCGGCGCGATACCGTGCCCATTCCGTGGCGGCCTGGCGGCGGAGTTGCAGGCGAACTCGGATGATCTCCTCGCGAGCGGCAATGACCGCGGCGGCGGCGGATTGCAGGTTGCCTTGGTTGCGATTGAAGACGGGCACGCCGATGCCGACGGAGGCGAAGGATTGCCAGCCCACCGGCGGGCCGTTGCGCCCAATCAGTTCACGGTTGGTTTGCTCGCCGCCGCGCAGCGTAAGGTCGGGAATGGGCCGGCGGCGCGCTTGGGCGAGAGCTGCCTCGGCGCGGCGCAGCTCCGCCACAGCGATCTGCACCGCTGGGCTGGCGGAGAGGAGCCGTTGCAGGTAGGCGGCCCGGTGGATGGGAGCTGGGCCGGGAGCTAAATGACCGGCCAGCGGACCGGGGCGCAGGTCTGGCGAGCCGACCACTGCGGCCAGCTCGCGCCAGGCGCCGCGGGAGCGCCGCCGGGCTTGGTCCAGCGCCAGCGCCGCCTGCTCGGACTCCACCCGCGCCGCCAGCTCATCCGGCAAATTGGCCTGGCCGACATTGGCCAACTGGCGGGTGGTGAGAACGGCGTCGCGGGCGATCGCCAGCAGGCGGCGATCCAGGGCCACCAGCCGCTGGCGGGCCAGGGCATTATAGAAGGCGAGGCGCACCGCCGATCGCACCGCAAGCTGTTGTGCGGCGGTGACGGCTTGCTGGCCGCGCAGGGTGGCGGCGGCGACTCCTTGCGCCGCCGCCAGCTTATGGCCGAGGAGGACTTTTTGTTGCACGAAGACGCCTTGCTCGCCGCCACCGTAGCTGCCGCCGCGAATTTGATCGCCTTCATAGCCGATGGTGGGATTAGGCCATAAGCCGGCTTGATGAACTTGGCCAGCGGCTTCACGTTGCACGGCCAGCGCCTGGCGCAGCGTGGGGTTGTGGCGGGCGGCCAGCGTTTCCAGCTGGGCCAGTGTCCAGCCGGGACGCGCCGGGGCCGGGGATACGGCTGGCGACGCCGAGTTCCGCGCCGAGACCGGCATGCGGATCTCTGGCGTCGAAGTTGATTGCGGTGGCTTCTCCTGGGGCGGCGATTGCGCGGCCAAGGGCAGCGCCAGGACCAGCGCGGAAGCCAGCGTTATGGGCTTCATGCTTGCCTCCCCGCCCGGCGGCGCAGTTCCTGGATCTTGTCGTACTCCTTGGGGTGCAGCACGCGCACCAGCATTTCCATGCCGCCCAAAAAGCCCGACCATCCGGGGGGCAGACCATAGGTTTCCGGGGAGGCGACGGCACTGTCCATGCTCATCTGCGGACCCTCCATGTAGGCGTCTTGGGGAAAGCCGGGTACTTGGTCGGCATTGGGGGCGATCGCGGCGGGCGGCTGCATGCCATGCATTTGGCCCATCGCCGCCTCATGCGGCACCACGGATTCGGCGGGCTGGCCCGGCCGCGGCGCCGCCGGCGCCTGCCGCTGGCTGGCCATGCCCGGCATCGGCGGCATGGCAGCAGGATGTTGCGGCCCGTTGGCCTGCGGCGTTTCCCGGCGGCTGGCAAATCCCATGCCCCGGCCCAAGCTGGGACCATATTGCGGCGACAGTGCGGCGCCATGGCTGAGCATGCCCATGCTGGCGGGCATGGAGATGCCGGCGGGCAAGCCGTCGCGGGTCATCGGGCCGACCGATGACGCCATGTGATTCATCATGTGGTGCGGGAGGTGGCAATGGAGCATCCAGGTACCGGGGTTGTTGGCTTCGAACTCGCAGTCCCAGGCCTGCGCCACCGCCACCCAAACGGTGTTGCGGCGAATCCAATTCGACACCGGCTGGCGGCCGCCCTCCGTGCCGGTGAGCCAGAACTCCATCCCGTGCAGATGAATGGGATGGCCGTCCATGCCCAGGTTCATTAGGCGGATGCGGACGCGGTCGCCGAGGCGGATGATCAGCGGGGTGATTGCGGGGGCGGACCTGCCGTTCATGGTCAGCCAGTTGTATTCCATGCTCATGGTGTTGGGCACGGAGCTGCCGGGCAGCACGGCGTATTCCTGCAGGACGATGGCGAAATCCTGCTGGACGGCGGGCGAATAGGGAATTTTGGGATGGATAATGAACGGCCCGATCATGCCTAGCATTTCCTGCATGGCCATGTGGGAGTGATAAAAGTAGGTGCCGTTCTGGTGCAGCGTGAACTCATAGGTGAAGCGGCCGCCGGGAACGATGTACGGCTGGGTGATGCCGGGAACGCCGTCCATGTCGTTGGGAACCTCCAGGCCGTGCCAGTGCACCGCGGTCGGTTCGGGTAAGTGGTTTTCGAACAGAATGCGGACGCGGTCGCCTTCATTGACCTCGATCATCGGACCCGGGGCCGAACCGCTATAACCCCAAAGATCCAGAACCGTGCCGGGAATTAGCTCTTGCTTCACCGGCTCGGCGACCAGGTGGAACACCTTGACACCGTTGTCGCAATGCCAGGGCAGCTTGCCGCCATCGGGATACTGCACGGTCACGCCGGCGCCGTGACGTTTTTCTGGAACTTCCGCCGCCGCGGCGGGCGGCGCCGAAACGCCTTGCCTTAGGACCCAGCCGCCGGCTCCGGCGACCGCTAAACGGCGCAAAAACCCGCGCCGGGTGTTCCATTTCTTCTCCATACCGCTAATCCTCGCCTGTAATCGCAGCGCCCGCGAAGCGGGCCAATGCCAGGCGCGGCGTAATCTTGCACGCCGGCTGGACAACGGAGCACAGGCGGAATTAGATCCGGAGGGAGAACCGAGACGCGCCGGTGGGCGGCGAGGGGCCAGCGAGGGCCGACGCGGCGGGGGATGGGGAAAGGCGTTCGAGGGACGTCGGCGGAGCGGCAATTGCGGCGGGCGCTGCCGTCCGAGGCGCCGCCTTGGGCATGATTCGGGCAGCGCCGCCGCAGGCGCAGCCATCGCGGCGATGGCGGCCGTGGGCTATGGACGCCACGCCGGTAGGCGAGTACGC
Organism: Acidobacteriota bacterium; assembly: GCA_021827785.1. Lineage (GTDB taxonomy): Bacteria > Acidobacteriota > Terriglobia > Terriglobales > SCQP01 > JAKAUF01. The sequence goes on from JAKAUF010000090.1 coordinate 15,648, forward strand.
CGGGGAGACCGAGGCTAGCCGAAGGAGATGGATGCGGAAACGCCCCGCCGTGGCGGCCGGCAAACAACACGGGCAAACAGCGCCGGCCAAGGGCAGCACCAGCCAGGGCGCTAACCACAGAGCCAGCAGAGCGTGCCATTTCCGCCGCATTGGGATTGATGGTAGCACGCGCTGCGCGGCGGCCGTCGCGGTTGGCGCAACCGTCTCCGGGTGTTGGTCGCGCTTTACGCAACCGCGGGCGGGGTGGATAATTCGGGAATGGAACCCTTCCGGCGCCAAGTTCGGGCCCTGACGGGCCGGACGGCCCTGGGCGGAGCGTTACTGTTCGCCATGGCCGGCGTGGCGGCGGCACTGGGCGGGCCGGCGATGCCGGCGGCGCCCGCGGCCCAGCATGCGCTGCGCACCGCGGCGGCGATGGAACAGCCGGCGGCCTTGGTTTATGCGCGAAACCCGCGGCTCCAAATGGACCACGCCGGCCGCCTGCGGCTGACCTGCATGCTGGACAACCGCGGCGGCTCCTCCGCCACGGCGGTGCAGATGCAGGTGCTGGCGTTCAACGCCAAGCGCCAGTTGGTCGCCGGATCTTCCTTTTCTGTCTACGGGCTGAACATTGCACCGGGTGGACGCCAAGTGACCAGCGTCCTCCTGCCTCGGCTCCTGACGCTCACCGGCCGCGGAAACTTGCGCTATGTCGTTTCCATCACCGGCGGCACGGGCGCGCGGATCTGGTGGCGGGAGACAGCACTGCTTCAGCAGTTCTTGCATGCAGCCCGTTTCGCCCAACCGCTTTTCGCCGACGGCGTCACCACCGGCCCCGCCGGCGAACGGCATCCACGCTGGCAAGCGCTGCCGGCGAAGTAACGGTAGCCTGCTTCGCGCCTCTACGCAGGCGTGGCCCAACGCGGGGGTCGAAGGGCTCGCCGCCTAACAAGGCATCCCTGGGGCGCGGGGACCGGCGCACTAATCTCCCTCGGTTACAATGACCGGGCGGAGGAGAACCGAATGCGGATCGCGGAAGTATTGTTGGCGGACTTTGAGGCGGAGATTAGCAACACGCGGCGGACCTTGGAGCGGGTGCCGGACGACCAGCCGAAATATAAACCGCATGAGAAGTCCATGTCGCTGGGCAAGCTGGCGATGCACTGCGCCACGCTGCCGCTGTTTGGCTATTACATCCTGGAAGACGACGGGATGGACTTCATGGAGCCGAAGCGGCCGCACGTGCCGCTGGAGTTCACCGGCCATGCCCACTGCCTGGAGGAGCTGGACAAGAGCGCGCAACAATGCCGCGATGCGCTGGGCCGGGCGAGCGATGAGCACATGCTGGTGAAATGGCCGTTTCGGGCGGGCCCGCAGGTGCTGTCGGACGCACCGCGGCTGCGCACCTACCGCATGATGTTCTTCAACCATCTGGTGCATCACACCGCGCAGTTGGGCGTCTATCTGCGGCTGTTGCAACTGCCCGTGCCGGCGCTGTACGGTCCCTCCGCCGACGAGCAGTGGACGCCGCGATAAAGGCGGCGCTTTCTGGCGGCGCGGACGGCCTCGTCCGCACCAAATCGCGGGCCGGCGGCCCGCGAAGGGCCTATTGCGGAATCCGCCGGCGCGGGCGCGGCGGGCCTTCGGGGGGATAGGCGCCGATCATGGCGCCCTCGGCGTTGAGGATGGTGATGGCGCCGCGGGCCAGATGGGAGAGCGGCACCTTGAGCGCGGCGGCGTCGCCGGCGGCGACCACCAACGGCGGAGCG
>JAKAUF010000254.1 GCA_021827785.1 Acidobacteriota bacterium
CTGGCCTCGCGCCGGAAGGCGCGGGGATGGTGATGGCGCCGCAAGGCGCGGGCCTTGTGCCGCAAGCTGCGGGAATGCTACGCGTCGGGCTGGGTTTGTATGGCATCTGCTTGGCGCCCGGCGCGGACGCGGAGCTGCGGCCCGTGCTGGCATGGAAAACGCGGATCGTCGCGCTGCGGGATGTGCCCGCGGGCACGCCGGTGGGTTACGGCGGCGACCGGCCGGGCGGCTGGAAGGCGCGGCGCCGCGCCCGCATCGCCACGCTGGCCTGCGGCTACGCCGACGGTTATCTGCGGGCAATCAGCTTTGCGCGGGGCGCGCATGTGCTGGTGCAGGGACGGCGGGCGCCCCTGGCGGGACGGGTGAGCATGGATTTGATGGGCGTGGATGTCAGCGCCGTTCCCGCGGCGCGCGTGGGCGATGAAGTGGTGCTGATTGGCGCGCAAGGCCCGGCGCGCATCACCGCCAACGATGTTGCCGGCTGGGCGGGCACCATCGCCTATGAGGTGACCTGCGCCATCGCCGCGCGCGTGCAACGCCGTTACCGGTGACGGGCGCGGGCTCGGGCCCGGCGTAGCGGGGAGCCCCGCGTAGGCGCCGACGGGGCCACTCCGCTTTGGGCCCGGCGGGTGGCGGCGGTTGCGTTCCCCGACCCGAGGTATACACTGGGCCCGTGCCCGGCGCCGGTACCGCCCGCGGCCGGGCCCGCCGCGGCCAACCCCGCGGCAGCAGAAGGGAGGCCCGCCTTGAGGGTTTACGACACCGCCGATATCCGCAACCTCGCCGTCGCCGGTCACGCCGGCTGCGGCAAAACCACCTTTGTTTCCGCCGCGTTGTACCAAGCCGGGGCGACCGGCAGTTTGGGCCGGGTGGAGGCAGGCGCCGCGCCGACCGACTTCGATGAGGAAGAAGCCGCCCGCGGCATCAGCATCTTCACCGCCGTGGCGCCGGTGGAATGGCAGCAGCGCAAGCTGAACCTGTTGGACGCGCCGGGATACGGCATCTTTTTGCCGGAAGCGGAACTGGCGCTGAGCGCGGCGGAGTGCGTGCTGCTGGTGGTGGACGCCGTGGCCGGCGTCGAGGTGCAGACGGAAAAGATTTGGCGCGTGGCGGAGCGCCGCGGGCTGCCGGTGGCGTTTTTGGTCAATCGCATGGACCGCGACCGCGCCAGCATGGAGCGGACGGTGGCGGCGCTGAAGAGCCGCTTCGGGCGGGGCGTGACGCCGGTGATGCTGCCGGTGGGCGAAGGCAAGGACTTCGCGGGCACAGCGGATTTGGTGGACCGCAAGGTTTGGCGCAGCCCGGCGGGCGGCGGCGCGGCGAAGGAAGCGGCGCCGGAGGCGATGGCGGCGGCGCTGGACGCGGGACATGAGGCGATCGTGGAATTGGTGGCGGAAGGCGACGACGCCTTGATGGAGGAGTTTTTCGCCGAAGGAACAATTCCCAACGAGCATCTCCATCCCGGGCTGCGGCAGGCGATCGCCGCGCGGCGGATGTTTCCGGTGCTTTGCGCCGCGCCCGGAGCCAACGTGGGCGTGGACCGCTGCCTGGAATTCCTGGCGCAGTTCGCTCCCGATCCCGCGGCGCTTGGACCGGCGAAAGGAGCGCGCCGCGCCGGCGGCGAACTGGACGCCGAACGTCCGGTCGCAGACGATGCGCCGCTGTCCATTTACGTTTTCAAGACCATGGCGGATCCCTTCGCCGGGCGCGTCAGCTATTTGAAGGTGAAGTCGGGCAAGCTGGCGAACGACGCGGCGGTGGCCAACTTCACCCGCGGCGGGCTGGAAAAGTTGTCGCACCTGGGCGTGATGATGGGCAAGCAGCAGTTGGCGGTGGCGGAGCTGCATGCCGGCGACATCGGCGCGGTGGCCAAGCTGAAGGACACGCTGACCGGCGACACGCTGGGCGACAAATCGGCGCCGATTTTCTATCCCGCGGTGAAGGCGCCGGAGGCGGCGATCCATTTCGCCATCGAGCCCAAGAGCCGCGGCGACGAGGACAAGATCGGCGCGGCGCTGCACAAGATGCTGGAGGAAGACATTGCGCTGCATTTTGCCCGCGACGAGCAAACCAAGGAGTTCTTGCTGGGCGGCGCGGGACAGCAGCACGTGGAGATCGCCGTGGCGCGGCTGCGCCGGCGGTATCACGTGGAAGTGGCGCTGAAAGCCCCCAAGGTCCCCTATCGCGAGACCGTGCGCGGCAAGGCGGACGTGCAAGGCCGGCACAAGAAGCAAACCGGCGGGCATGGCCAGTTCGGCGACTGCCGAATTCGCCTGGAGCCGCTGCCGCGGGGCGCGGGCTTCGAGTTCGCCAACGAGATCTTCGGCGGGGCGATTCCCAAGAACTACATTCCGGCGGTGGAAAAAGGAATCGTGGAAAGCGCGCAGCGCGGCTATTTGGCGGGCTTCCCCGTGGTGGATTTCCGCGTGACGCTCTACGACGGCTCCTACCATGAGGTGGATTCCAGCGAAATGGCCTTCAAAATCGCTGGTTCCCTCGCGTTCAAGCACGCCATGGAGCAGGCGCATCCGGTGCTGCTGGAGCCGGTGATGGAAGTCGAGGTGCAGGCGCCGCAGGATTTCGCCGGCGATCTGATCGGCGATCTCAACGCGCGGCGGGGGCGGATCGAGGGCATGGACACGCGCGACGGCAACCAGATCGTGCGCGCGCAGGTGCCGCTGGCGGAGATGCTGAACTACCAATCCGACCTGACCGCCAAGACCCAGGGCCGCGGGCAGTTCCATATGGAGTTTTCCCACTACGATCTGGTGCCGCAGCAGCAGGCGGAAAAGGTGATCGCCAAGGCCCGCGCCGAACAAGGCGGCGCCCACGCCGAAAGCGCGTAGAGGCGGCCGACGGAGGCCGCGCCGCCGGGATGCCGCGGCTGCGGCGGGGGACACGCGGAATGCGGTTCAGGGGGACGGGCGTCCGCCGCGGTGCCGCGGGTGGGCTGGAGTGGGGATCTCGGCGGCGAACGCGGCCGCGCGGGCGATGCCGGACCGGTTAGGTTCCTTGGAACGCGTGCGTGCCGTGGGTGACGGCGGCGCCGGCGCGCAGGGCGGCGGCGACGGCCACGGTTTCGGCCAATTCTGGGTCGCTGGCGCCGGCGCGGCGCGCTTGGCCGGCATGGATCTCAATGCAATAAGGGCACTGGGTGGTGAAGGCCACGGCCAGGGCCACCAATTCCTTGTACTTGACGGGAATCGCGCCGGCGGCCATCGCGGCCTTATCGAAGTCCCAGAACGCTTTGATTGCCGCCGGAGCGTTGGCTTCCAGCGTTTTGATTTTTCCCAAATGGCTCGAGCTGTACATTGCATTC
>JAKAUF010000456.1 GCA_021827785.1 Acidobacteriota bacterium
GGCGCTGAGGCCCGGCGGGGGCGTGGCCGGCGCGATTCACCGCGCCGCGGGCCCCGGCCTTTACGCCGAATGCCGCCCTCTGGCGCCGATCCGTCCCGGCCAGGCGGTGATCACCGGGGCGCACGCACTGCCGAACCGCTGGGTCATCCATTGCCTGGGTCCGGTCTATGGCGTGGACCGGCCGGAGGCCGCGCTGCTGGCCGCCTGCTATCGCCAAGCGTTGCGGTTGGCGCAGAAGCAGGGCGCGCGCTCCATCGCCTTCCCGGCGATTTCCACGGGGATTTTTGGCTACCCGAAGCAAGAAGCCGCGGAGGTGGCGTTGGGCGAGGTTACGCGACTGTTGCCGCTGCCGGGAATGGCGTTGGTCCGTTTCGTACTATTCACCGCCGCCGACCGCGACCTGCATCTGCGCGTGCTCGCCGCGTTGGCCGCCGGCGGGATCGGGGACCGCGGGGTTACGCCTCCCAGAGCGTAAGGCCCAGGGCGCGCGCCGCGCGGGCCTGCTGCGCGTCGAACGTCATCAGCACGATGGCGCCAACGCCAAGGCGGGACGCGGCGGCTAGATGCAGGGCGTCGAGCGTGCGGGCGCCGGTCGCTTCGGCAATGGCGGCAGCCGCATCGCAGGTGACGGCGTCGAGTTCGACCACATTGATCCGGCGCCAGTCGTCGGCGAGCTGACGGCGGGCTGCGGCTAATTCATCGCCCGCCAATAAGCGCGCCAAATTGCGCCGTGCCTCCACTAGCGTATGGCGCGCGGTAATCCATACCGGATCGGCGAGCAGCCGTTCCTCGCATGCCGCGCTGTCCGGTTCGGCGATGTAGCGTTTCAGCAGCGCGCTGGTGTCCAGGTACAGGGGCATGCCGGCGGGTTACCGGTCGCGGTCCACGGCGAGAATGTCCGCGATGGCGGCGCGGGCAGGGAAGCGGCGGGCGCGCGCCGGCGGGCGGCTGTCGCCGGGGCGAATCCATTTTTCCGCCACGCCCTGCTCCAGGCGAAGCTGGCCGGGCACCGGGCCCAGAACGGCTTTGAGGTGGCCCCGGTCGGTGACCCAGATGGTTTCGCCGCGGGAGGCGCGGTCGAGATACTCCGAAAGCCGGGCCTTGAGGCTGCGAACACCCACGCGCATGAGACTACATTAGCATGCGATGTGGTCACCAAGGAATCCATCCGTTGGCGTGCGCGATCCGGCCAGTCGGGGCGCGGCTGTGGCGGCGGGTAAAATTAGAAACAACGGTCCATGATTGTCCCGTTCGTTCGCGATTTCATACTTCAACTGGGCCGGCGGCCGGCGCTGGATGGCGCCGTTGCGTCTATCGCCGCGGGACAACGGCCGCGGGTGGAGGGCCTGACGCCGGAGGCGCAGGCGCTGGCGGCGGTGCTGCTGGCGCGGCGGCTGGAACGGCCGCTGATTCTGGTGGCTGCCGACAATGCCGCCGCCGAGGCCGCCTGGGCGGCGGTGGAGACCTTCCGCCGCTTCACGGAGAAAAAGCAGGCCGAGGATGCGGCGCTGCTGCTGCCGGCGTTCGAGACGGATCCCTATCAAGGGCTGTCGCCGCATGAGGAAATTCTGGAGCGGCGCGCGCTGGCGCTGTGGAAGACCACGCAGGGGCTGCCGTTTCTGCTGGCGCCGGCGGCGGCGGCGGCGGCCAAGCTGGCGCCGCCGGCGCACTACCGGCACCTGGCGCGGGTGCTGCGCCAGGGCGGGTTGCTGGACCTGGAGGGATTGGCGGAGCATCTGATCGAGGCGGGATACCGGCGCAGCGATCCGGTGGAATCGCCGGGGCAGTTTTCCATTCGCGGCGGGTTATTGGACGTTTTCAGCCCGGAGGCGGAGCATCCGGTGCGGATTGAACTGTTCGGGGATGAGATCGAATCGCTGCGCGAGTTTCACCCCGAGACGCAGCGCTCCCTGCGCCCGCTGACGCATGCGGTCCTGCTGCCGCTGACCTCCCTGCCGCTGACCGCGGAGCGGCGCGAACGGCTGGGTTTGGGGCCGAACGAAGGTCCGCCGCCGGGCTGGGAGTTCTTGGCGCCGGGCCAGGAGAACTTCCACCATTCGCTCTTCGACCTGGCGCCGGAGGCGCTGGTGGTGGCGCTAGAGCCGGCGGCGGTGGCGCGGCAGTTGCGCAAGGAGTGGGAGCATCTGCACGCCCAGTACGCGGCGCATGGCGGCGGGCCGGCGCCGGAGACGCTGATGTTTCCGCCCGAGGAGTTGGCCGCCATGCTCGCGGCTTTGCCCGGCGCGGACCTGGGCGAGCTGCGGCTGGCGCCGGTGGACGGGGGCGGGGAGCTGGCGTGGCCGTCGCGTCCAATAGCGGCGGGCGGCGGCGGACTGCCGCGCCTGGTGGAAGAGTTGCGCGCGGCGCTGGAAGCGCGGGAGCAGCGGGTTTTGGTGGCGGCTAACCTGGGCGAAGTGGAGCGGCTGGCGGATGTGTTTCGGGAATACGATCTGCCGTTTCAGCTGGGCGTGCGGCCGGAGCGGGGCGAGGATTTCCTGTCCGAGAAGTCCTATTACTCGACCGAATTGCCGACGATCGTGTTGCTGGCCGGCGGGCTGCGCCGCGGCTTCGCCCTGCCCGACGAGGGGCTGGCGTTTTACGGGCACGGCGACATCTTTCCCGGCGAGGAAGAATCGCCGTGGGCGGCGGCGCCGGCGCCGAAGCGCGCCCGCGCGGCGACCTTCCTCAGCGATTTTCGCGACCTGGCCGTGGGTGACTACGTGGTGCATGTCGAGCACGGCATTGGACGGTATTTGGGGCTGAAGACGCTGGGCGATGAGGCGGGCGGCGGCGGACAAAGCGCGGAGTTCATGATTCTGGAGTACGCCGAGGGCGCCAAACTGTATGTCCCGCTGACGCGGCTGGATTTGGTGCAGAAGTACCGCTCGGCGGCGGCGACGGGCGACGATGGCGCCGGGCATCCGGTGCTGGACCGGCTGGGCGGCACGCAATGGCAGCAGCGCAAGGCGCGGGTCAAAAAGGCCATGCAGGACATGGCCGACGAACTGCTGAAGCTGTACGCGGCGCGGCAGGCGGTGCACGTGGCGCCCTGCGCCGAGGACGACCACTTCCAGCGCGCCTTCGACGATTCGTTTGCTTTTACCGAGACCGAGGATCAGGAGCGGGCCATCGCCGACGTGCTGAAGGATTTGGCCCAGCCGCGGCCGATGGACCGGCTGCTGGTGGGCGACGTCGGCTACGGCAAAACCGAGGTGGCGATGCGGGCGGCGTTCCGGATGGTCAATGACAACCGGCAGGTGGCGGTGCTGGCGCCGACGACGGTCTTGGCCTTTCAGCACTACCAGACGTTTCGCCAG
>JAKAUF010000156.1 GCA_021827785.1 Acidobacteriota bacterium
CCGACGGCGATCACAACGGCATTGTTTGGCTGCTGGAGGAAAGCGCCTGGGCCAGCGGCGGGCCGGAGGTGCTGCACGCCTTCGATGCTCAAACCTTGCATGAGCTGTACAACAGCGGCCAGGATGCCCGCCGCGATCAGGCCGGCGCGGCGGTGAAGTTCGGGGCCCCGGCCATCGCCGATGGCGAGGTCTTTGTTCCCGCCAGCGGCGAATTGGACATTTATGGATTGTTGGGCGGCCAATTCGATTTCACCGCCGCGGCCCAGGCCGGCACGATTGCCCTGGGTCAGCCGGCTACCATCCGTATCCAAACGACCGGTTACGGCGCCGACGTCACCTTCGCCTGCCGCGCGCCTTCCAACGGCTGCTCGTTTTCTCCGGCTGCGGTGGCGCCGGGCGAGAGCGCTACGCTCACCGTGGCCGCCTCCGCGCTCTCCGCCGGCGGCAACACCATCACCATCGCCGCCAGCCAAGCCGGCACCAGCAAAACCGCCGCCGTCAGCATTACCGCGCAGGGATTCTTGCTGAGCGCGAATCCCAATGCCGTCTCCGTGATGGCGGGCCAGACGGCGCAGTTTCAAGTCTCGGCCGCGGCGGAGGGCGGCCTGACCGGCGCCATCAACCTCGCCTGCCAGGTTCCCGGCGGCGCTACCTGCAACCTATCGTCCAGCAGCATCAACCCCGGCCAAAGCACCACGGTCACGCTGGCGTCTTTGCCCGCGGGCACCGAGACGGTAGCGGAGATCAGCGGCAATAGCGCGATCGGCGCCACCAGCTCCGCCAAACTGACCGCTACCGCCTGGGACTTCTCCGTGATGGCTGCCCATTCGACGGTCGTCATCACCCGCGGCGCGGACGCCGCCAAGTTCACCTTGGCCACCGCCGGCATGGCGGGCTTCACCGGCGCCATCAATCTGAGTTGCCAAGCCGCGCCGCCGTTGGCGTGCAGCTTCGTTCCCGCCGCGGTGAACGCCGGCGACGCCAGCACGCTGACGGTCAGCGGCATGGCGACCTCGCGCGCGAACAAGCTGGCGCTCACGGTCAACGCCGTCAGCAATGGCGACACCCACACCGTGCCATTGACCATCGGCTTTTCGGATTTCAGCATGAGCGCCGCCGACACATCGGCGACCATTCAACCGGGCCAAAGCGCCACCTATACGCTGACCTTCGCGCCCCAATTCGGCTGGGCCGGCAACATCGCCGTGACCTGCGCACCCGCGCCGCCGGCGGGAAGCTGCAATGTTTCCCCCCAGGTGGTCAGCATCAGCGGCGACAACCAAACGGCCATGGTCCAGCTCGTCACCACCGCCCCGCCTGCAAAGTCAGGCCGCGCTCCGTTGCTTCCCCCGCCGCCTGGAGCGCCGCCCTGGGCCCTATGGCTGGGACTTATCGTCTTAGCGGGGGCCGCTGCCGCCAGCCGCCGCCGCTGGGCCCAGGGGTTTGCGCTGGCCGCCCTGGCGCTGGCGCTGGCCGCCTGCGGAGGAAACTCCCCGCACGTAGCCCCCAGCACGCCGCCCGGCACTTTCCAAACGACCGTGACGGCCATCTCCGGCCCGCTGGCCCACACCTTGGGCCTCACGGTAGTGATCAAATAGCGGCGGCCCAAACCGCGCCGCGGTCGAACGCGGCGCCGATTCCTAGGCTCGTACTCGATCACCAGCGGCGCTTGTTGCCGCGCGCTGCTTGTTCGACCAACTGCGTCAGCTCCTCGCGCGTGACCAAGAAGCGCTCGTCCCCAGCCGCGGGCATCGCGCAGGACGCGCCATCCGCCAGCGTATCGGCGGTCACCGGACATCCCGGCGCGGGATCGGCCGCGGTGCTGATGCCCTCGTATTTCCGCCGCGCTTCCATCAGCTTTTCCACCTCCCGGCTGCCCAGCAGCACCTGCTTGCCGAGCAGGCGCGCCACCAGCGAAATGCGGGCGAAATGCTCCACCGTCTCCATCTTGAAATACGCCCGCATCACGTCCTCGGCGTAGGTGACGACGCCGTGGTTGGCCATCAGCAGCGCGTCATAATGCGGCACCAAGGGCCGCAGCGCGTCGCCCAACTCCGGCGTCCCCGGCGTCCCGTAGGCCGCCAGCGGCACGCAGCCCAGCGCCAGCACCACCTCGCTGATCAGAGCCTGGTTCAGCGGCAATCCCGCCGCCGCATAGCCGGTCGCGGTGGGCGGGTGGGCGTGCACCACGCCGCCGATCTCCGGACGCAGGCGGTAGATCAGCAGGTGCATGGCCAGCTCGCTGGAGGGGTTGCGCCGCCCCGCCAGTTTCTTCCCCTCGAGGTCGGTGATGACCAAGTCCTCGGCGGTCATGAAGCCTTTGCTCATCGAGGTCGGCGTGGCCAAAATCCGCCCATCCGCCAGCCGCACGGAGACGTTGCCGTCGCTGGCGGCGACATATTCCCGCTGATGCAGCATCCGGCCGATGCCCAGAATCTGTTCCCGCAATTCCGCTTCGCTTGCCATGAATACGCCAGGGTACGACGAAACGCGGCGGCGCGCAGCTATTGATAGGCGCGGGCCCCAGCCCCGCCTGCGGCGGTGCGTTCCGCTTACGCGTCGCCGGGGACCGCGCCGCTTCTCCTGCCGGGGGCGGGTCGCGGCGCTCCCTCGTGCATCGGGGGCGCACAGGGAGTTTCGCCCCGCCTGCTTTGCCCCGGGCGAAGGGTGGGGCCCCCGCGAAGCGCGGAAGGATGTGGAAATTGGCCGCGAGATTTGCGGCACCCGCGGCCGGCTGGCCGTGCTTGGTGGCTGGGCGGAACCGCCAGCCGCGCGCCGCGGCCACGGCGCATCGCCGAGACCAATGCCCAGCGGCTTGACGGTGGTGATTTTGCGCGCCCGCCCGTCGGCCCCCACAGAAAGTGGTTGGCCAAGGCGGGCCCGTCCGCCGCGCCCGCGGACATGGCCGGAATGGGGCGCGGCCCGCCGGCGACCTAGGGAGCCGCGCTGCGCCGTGCGGCGCTCCCCGGCGAATCATTCGCCAAGTCCCGCGCTGTCACCACATTAGCGCCTGTTGCCCGCCAAACCGTGAGCCCGGGGTAGGACAGCGTCCGCCTCGCCCCCCTCCCCCGCCCGCCGCCGGACCGGACGCGTCACCTGTCATCGGCGCCGGAAAAACCACGCGCTAACAACACGCGATGTATTATCCGTTGACATCTCGGGTTCGCTGTGCCACCAACGCATTTGTGGCCGACAGTCGTTTATACGTCGCCAGGCCAACCGCGGCATTAATTCTGGCTGCGGCGGTGGCATTACTTACCGCGGAGGTTCTGCTGCTGCGCCGCAACGGAGTCCTTCAGGCGGAGCTAGCC
>JAKAUF010000455.1 GCA_021827785.1 Acidobacteriota bacterium
GGTCGAGGAGGAATCCAACACGAAGTCGCCGGCGTTGGCGCCCGTTACGCCGATGCTGGAGATGGTGAGCGCGGCGGCGCCGGAGTTGGCGAGCGTGACAGCTTGCAGCGCGGTGGTGGCGCCGACATATTCGGTGCCGAAATTGAGCGGGTTGGCCGCGGCGCTAAGCTCGGCCGTGGGTTGCGCCGTCGCAGGGAGGGCGCTAAAGAGCCCGAGCACGCCAACGAACCCGGAACTGCCGCCGCAGGGCGTTGGCGTCGAGGACACGCCCTCCGCCGGGCGGCACGATGCAAAGTAGCCCTGTCCGGAGCCGACGGCGACCGCGTTGATGGTGTCCAAGTCGGCCATGCAGACGGTGCCAACGTTACCGGTGCTGTCGACGTATTCGGGACACGGGAGTGGATAGAAGACGCCCGACTGTTCCGGGAAATAATCCTGAAACGACAGCCCGTAGGCTCCGCTGAGCGCACCGCCGCTCAGTTGAAGGTCATAAAGGAAGTCCCGCGGGTATTGCTCGGTCGTCGCGCCTGACGATTCGCCGCCGGACTGGCCGAAAATATACAGGTTTCCCGGGGGATCGAGCGCCAAGCCGTTGGCGGAGGTGCATTCGGCTTGCCCGTTGCCGGTCACGCCGAGGAACGTCGCGAATTCAGTCGTCAGCCCGGTGGTGGTTAGGCCGTTTGCCGAGTTGGGATTGAGGCCGAGCGCGTAGGCCTCCTGGGTGATCGTGGGTGGCGCGCCAGCCAGCCCGCTGCAAGGCCCGGTCTGGCCATTGTTGGCGGCTGGCAACGGATTCACCGTCGCGAACGAGGCGCCGGCGGTGCCGGCGACAAAGACATCGCCGAATTGGTCCGCGGCGACACCGGCAGCGCTATTCGTTCCCGGAATGGGGGTCGAGAACAAGATTCCGTGGCAGTTGCCATCCTCGGGGATGGCAATGGTATTAGCGCAGGGCAGGCTAGGAACCGGAGCGTCCGTGATCGCGGCAACGAAGCCCTCCAGGCCAGCGGCTTGGTTGGGAAGGGGGCTAACCAGCGGAAATGGCGTCTGCCCGCCGACGGCGCTGGTGCCCGACACGTAGACCAGGCCGTCGGCGACGGCAATACCAGTGGCGGTGCCGTACCCTGCGCCGCCAAGGAGGGTGGCAAATCCTTCATCACCACTCGGCGCAACGTACCCTACGACCGCCGGTGAAACCTGACCGTTGTCGACGAAAGGAATCGCCTTGATCACGAAAGGCGTTGATAGGACGCCGAACGTTGGGGAACCATTCTCGTAAATGTTGATCGAATCCGGATTGTAGAAGCTGCCGCCGGTGTAGGCGCTTCCGTCCGCCAGCGTCGCCACGGCAGGATCCCAAGTGAGGCAGTCCGCCAGCTGCGTGGGCGTGGCGGCGACCTCCCCGCCGGCGATATAGACGTCGCCGGATGGGCTCGCGGCGATGGCGTTAGGCGTCGCCAGGCACTGCGCTCCCTCGAAATAATCCGCGTACTCGAGCGTCTGGGTCGAGGGTTCAAACATCAATAAATAGGGCGTCGGACCAGTGTATGTGGGCAGGGTGTTCTCGCTGATGGTCGCCGGGAACCCAGCGGCCGGCTGCGCCGTCCCGGTCGCGTAGAGGTTGCCCGCGCCGTCCATCGCGAGGGCGCTGACCGTGCACGCGCTCGCCTTGGCGACGACGTCCTGCTGCAGCTGGATTCCGCCGGACGAGTATTCTTGGAGGTAACACCCGCCGCCCACCCAGGCGTTGCCAGAGGCATCCACTGTGACCGCTGTGGCCGTCCCGGCGGTATACGGTCCCTGCGTTCCGCTCACCGTGACTACCACCAGCGGGTCAATGACCAGCGGCCGCTGGTGGTCGTAGCGCCCCAGTTGCAGGGCCACCGCGCCGCCACGGCCCAGGCGATAGCGGACGGCCACCGGCCGGCCGCCCTGCAACGCGCGGGGACGCAGCATGCGCACGGCGCCGGCGGTGGTGCGCATCTCGATGTCGCCGCCGGGACCAATCGCCAGCGCCTGATACCCGCTCAGCCGCAGCCGAATCGCACTGGCATCGGCGCCGGCGGCCAGCCGCCAATCGTACTCGAGCTTTCCTTCGCGGCTGCGGAAGACGAGATTGATTCCCGGATACACGCCCCGATACACCACGCGGCCGTAGCTGGGCAGGTTGCGGATGGAGCGCCGCCCCTGGAAAAACGCGTAGCGCGTCGGCTGGCGGTCCGCTCCCGCCATGGCGGCGTTCGCGGCGCCGCGCAGGCGCAGCTCTACCGCCCGCCCGCCGGACAGCCTCAGCACCGCCGCCTTTTCCGCCAAGCGCAAGGTGTAGTTCGGCCCCTGCGCCACAAACCGCACGCCCCGCGGCGCCTGGCCGCGATTGGGCACGAACTGTAGGCTCGGACGCGCCAGCGCCCGGCCGACCGCGGCGGGCAGGCGGCTCAGCCGCCCAACGTTGGACGCTCCCGTTGGTCGCTGCGCCTGGGCTGCGACGGCCGGCAACGGACGCCCGCTGGCGCTCGGGGCGTCTCCGAGTTGCCGCGCCCGGACGGGCAACCGCGGGGCGCGCGGCCGGGGGGCGGCGGCGAGAACGGCGGCGATGGCGAGCAGCAGCGTGGCGATGCGAACCGGGGGGCGAAGGGCGGTATAACTCATAACGGCGATCCTGATGGCGCAAACTGTTGCACTGTTTCGCCGCGTAGTGAGTCAGTGGCGAAGGGTGCGTCGCGGGGCAGAATGGCCGCGGCGGCCGGGGCCGGTCAATGGACCGCGCCTGGACTTAGGCTGAATCACGTCTGAACCATCGCTGAACCGCTGACTTTCGGCCGTGTTAGAATTTGGTCACTCGGCAGTCCGGGTGCGCCATGGAATCCCGGGGGGTGTTGCGCTTCGCTCGTTTTGAGTTGGACCTCGGCGCGGGAGTGCTGCGCCGCGACGGCGCGGAGATCCATGTCCAGGAAAAGCCGCTGCGGCTGCTGGAAGCGCTGCTGGCGCGGCCCAACCAAATCCTGACGCGCGCCGAACTGCAGCACGCGCTGTGGCCGGGCCAGGAGTTCGGCGAATTCGATGACGGCCTGAACACGGTCGTGCGCAAGCTGCGCGAGGCGCTGGAGGATGACCCGCAGCAGCCGCGGTACATCGCCACCGTGCCGCGGCGCGGGTATCGCTGGATCGCGGCGCTGGAGCCCGCCGCCGCGGCGCCGGGCCCGCCGCCGATCCGCCCGGCCGCCGCCGCCGTTCCGGCCACGCCATCGGCTCCCGCCCTGCCGCAGCCGGCCGCCCCCGCGGGCTCCCCATCGCCGCGTCC
>JAKAUF010000436.1:0-665 GCA_021827785.1 Acidobacteriota bacterium
GCCGTCACGGCCTGCCCGGCCAGCAGGCGATCCACGCGGTCGGCCAGTTCCGCGCCGTCATTGGCCAGGCCGGTGACCATGGCGCCGAGCGGCGCCTGGGGCGCGGTTCCGCGGCCGACGGCGACCAACGCCTCCGCCAAATGCACCGCCCGCCACGGCTGGCCCGCCACCGCCGTTTGATCGGCGGCCCACTCCGAGTACCGCGTCCACAGGCGTTCCGGTCCGCGCCAATGCACTCCCGGCAGGGCGTCGGGCAAAACCAAGAACAGCCAGCGCCGCCAGCAATCACCCGCGCCGCGATGCGCCTCTTCGTGGCGCAGGGCCATATCCAGTTGTGCCGGGGTCAGGCGTTCCAGCGCCGCGGTGGAAATCACCACGCGCGGCCGCCGCAAGCCGGCCAGCACCACGAACGGCGCCGCCGAACGCACCGCCCAGGCTCCAGCCGAGGCCCCGGCGCCAAGCCCAGGGTCCGCGCCCGCGGCCAGCGGGCTGCCGCCGCGGCGGCACTCACCCGCCAAGCGCCGCAGCGCCCACGCCGCCCGGCCCCACCGCGCCAGCGCCAGGGCGCAGAGGAATGCGCCCAAAGCGCCCGCGGCCAAAAAGCCCGGGTTCACGCGCTCCGCCAGGCCAAACGGCTCAAAGCGCAAATAGACCGGCAGCCCAAT
>JAKAUF010000436.1:675-3295 GCA_021827785.1 Acidobacteriota bacterium
GCCAGCGGCGCCAGCCGCCAGGCGAAGACCCAGCGTGCCGCTCCGGCGGGCGCCATGCGCTCGGCATGGCGGCGCAGCCATGGCGCGGCCAACCGCAGCAGCAGCATCAGCGCGGCATGGAGCAGAAAGCCCGCCGCCAAAGCCAGGCACAGGACCCGCACTGGGTACGACAAAATCATTGCGACTTCTCCGCCGGCGCCGTTCGCTCGCGCTTTTCCGTCCGCCCCGCCTCCGCCGCGCGCAAGGCGCTGCGGTGAGCGCGGATCTTGGCCTCCAGCGCCGCCAGCAATGGCTCTTGCCCCGGGCCGACGGCTTCGACCAGGGTCGCCAGCACCGCGCCGTGCGCCGCGCCCGGCGCCGTCAAAAATTCCCGCACGGCCTCGCCGGCGCGCCGCGATTGCCATTCCTCGCGGCTGCAACTCGGCCGGTAGACGAACGCCCGCTCCGCCTTGCGGCGGGTCAGCAGGCCCTTTTTATACAGCCGGTCCAGCGTGGTCATCACCGTGGTGTAGGCCAAGGACCGTCCCAGCCGCGGCAGCAGCTCGCGTACGCTGGCTTCCTCCGGCTGCGCCCACAAGGCGGTCATCACCTCGGACTCCAAGCGCCCAAGGCCCGCCACCAGGGCTGTTTTCTTGCCGAATCCCAACATGGCCGAATGTCGGATTATACGCCGCGGCATCGAGACGCGGGAAAATCAGGCGCGGGAGCGCAAGAACCGGATCACCGCTGCGTTGAACGCCTCCGGTTGCTCCTCGAATGGAGCGTGTCCCGCGTCCGGCAAGGCCAGCAGTTCCGCGTTGCGCAGCGCGGCTTGCAACGGTTGGGCGGAGGCGATGGGCACGATGCGGTCCTGCGCGCCCCAAATCAGCAGCGTCGGGGCGCGCAAATCGGCCAGGCGCGCCGCCATTGCCGCCATTTCCGCCCGCCAGCCGGCGACATAGCCCGCCAAAATGCGCCCCAGTCCCGGGCGGCGCAGCGGGCGGCGGTAGCCGGCGGCGGCTTCCGGCGTCAGGCGGCGGGGATCGGCGAACATCGCTCCCAGTCCCTGGGCGTGCCAGCGGTCGGGCATGCGCCGTAAGGCCGGGCCCGCTAGCCACGCCGAGCGCAGCAGCACCCGCTGCCGCCACACTGGATGGAAAAATGGATTGGCCGGGGCGGCGAGCACCAATGCGCGTATTTCCTGCGGCGCGTCCAGGGCCCACCGCAGCGCCGCCGCTCCACCCCAGGAGGAGGCGACGACGGTGACCGGACCCAGCCGCAAGGCGGCGGCGAATCCGCGCGCCCAGCTCGCCAAGCCGGCGATGCCGCCCAGCCGCGCCACCGCATCCGATCCGCCCAGCCCAGGGAAATCCGGCGCGTAGCAGGCGCCAAGGGCGGAGAGCGCGGGCAAGCTGTGGCGCCAGCAGAAGCTGGTCGCCAGCAGGCCGGGCAAAAAGACCACCGCGGAACCGGCGCTGCGATTGCCGGGAAGATGCAGGAATTGAGCGGCGCCGCCATTCCACCGCACCGCCCGTTCCGCCATGCTGCTACCGTCGCCGATCATCGCCCCCCGCGTCGGATCAGCCTCCAGGCCGGCGTGCCGTCCCGCCGCGCCCGGCGAGCACGCCGTTCACCGCCGCCATAGCCGCGGCCTCGGCGGCCCCGGCCCGTGACTTTCCCCTAAAAATGCCCCGGCCCGCAACTTGCCCCGGCCCGCAGCTCGCGCCGCCCGCGCCTTGCCCCGGCCCGGCCCGCCCGGCTTACAGCCGCACGGGAAGATTCATGTCGAACTCCACCTCGGGCTGGATCAATCCCAGCAGCGGCTGCCGCACTTGCTCCGGCGTCAGCGCACCGCAGGCGGTCCATTCGTCCACGCGTTCCGCCCGCACCCGCGCCGCCACGGGATGCATGTGTTCATGCTCGACCCGCACCACGGAAAGTCCGCCGCGATGCCCCAGCGCGAAGCCATTCAGCCGATGGGTCAGGAAGGTGACGGCTTCGTCATGCGAGGCGAAGTATCCCGGCGGCAGCGCCGCGCCATCCGCCGCGGCCTCCAGCTCCAACTCGTGATCGCCCGACCGGCCCTTCACGGCATAGCGGCTATAGGCGCCGCCGCCGTCCTCGATGCTGAGTTCCACCGTCGCGTACTCGGTGGGTATCGCCAAATTGAGCGCCGCCGCGGCCGCGCGGGAAGAAACCCAGGAGCGGACGAACATCACCCCGGGTTCGCCCCCATGGCGGACGTAGATGCGGTAATTCACCTGCCGGAAGCCGCTCAGCACATAGGGGAATGCCGCGCCGGACTCCAGCGCCACGGTAGCCAGAAACGCGCGCGGCCCCGCGGGCGTGTCGCGCAGGTCGGGCTCCAGGCCCACGGGCAACAAGGGACGGATGCGTTCCGGGTCGGCGGCGTAGATGACGAAAAGAAGGTTCTTCAGTTTGAGGCCGATGGCCATGGGGAATCTCAGGCTCGGGAACCGGGAGGGAACTTCGCGGCGGGCGGCAGCAGCCGCGCCGCACACACAATTAATTCACGATTCCGCGGAGGCCGTCAACGGGCGGCCAACGGCAGCTGCGGACTGGCGGGCAGATCCCATGTGGCGAAGTCCGCCAGGGCGTACTGCGGCGCGGCGGCGGCGGC
>JAKAUF010000315.1 GCA_021827785.1 Acidobacteriota bacterium
GCCCGCGCCGCGTCCGCCGCCGCGCGGCTGGTGAACAAACCATACTGCGCCGCGCCGCTACCGCTCAGGCTGACCCAAACGGCGCCGGCACGTCCCAAGGCACGGCGAATGGAGAGAAAGTCCGGAGAAAGAGGGAAGACGGCTTCGTGGAAGTCGTTTTCGATTCCGGCTCGGACTCTCGGCTCCGCCTGCGCTGGGCCGCGGTCCCGCCTGGGGCGGGACGCCGGGGCGGCCCGCTTGCGCGAACCGCCGACGTAAGCTCGGCGAACCGAACCTACGGCATAGGTCCGCCGCAGCGAACCTAGCAAGCAATTAATGCTAACGGAGTTTTTCTCCGCGGTCAAACCGGCCGACCGGCCGGCGTGCAGCCGATCCCAGCGCGCATAGGCCTCCGCCGTCGCCACCGCCACCCCGGCTGGCGCCGCCAGCAGGCAATACCAGGCGGGGAGATCCGGCAAGCGATAGCATTCCTCGCCCCGCCCCAGCGCCAGCACCGTGCCCCCCAACAGCAGAGCCGGCACGTCGGAACCGAGTGCAGCGGCCAGGCGGTACAACGCCGCCGCCGGCGGCGGCCGCCGTGCCTGGGCGGCGGCTACCCGCAGGACCGCGGCGGCGTCCGCCGAACCGCCGCCCAGCCCCGCTCCCAGCGGGATGCGCTTGTGGAGGGCCACGCCGATCTGCCCCCGCAGTCCGAACTCCTCCCGCGCCAGCAGCGCCGCCCGCACCGCCAAGTTCTGCCCGTCGGCCAGTTCCGGCCAGCACACGCCTGGCGCCGCCCGCACCGCCTCCAGCCGCACGCCCCGGCCCGGCCGGAAGGTCAGCGTCAGCGTGTCGGCCAGGGAAATGGTTTGCAGCACCGAACGCAGTTCATGGTAGCCATCCCTCCGTCGCCCCAAGATCCGCAGGCCCAGGTTGAGTTTGGCGAAGGCGCGGGCGCGAACGGTGGTCATGGGGTTGCGGGGTGGGGCGCGGCGCCGGCCGGCGCCATAGCTCAGTGGCCGCCGGATGCTGCATGCGCCAGCTCCGCCAGCACCGCCAGCAGGGCCGGTTCTTGCTCCTCCGCCACGGTGCGTGGGTCCAATAATACCCGGCCTGCGTGAATACGGGCGATCACCGGCGGGGTGGCGGCGCGCAGCCGCGCCTCCAGCTGGTCCGCCGTCCATTCCTCCGGCGCCAGCGCCACGGCAAACGTCGCCAAACTTTGGCCCGGCGTCGAACCGCCGCCGACCACCGATTCCGCGGCCACCACTTCCGCCCGCCAAAACCCGTCTTGCGCCGCGTCCAGCGCCGCCGCCCAGCGCCGCGCGCGGGTCTCCAGGTCGCCGGCGAAGATCATCCGCAGCGCCGGAATTTCCGCATACCGCTGCCGCGCGTAGGCGCGCAGCGTCGCCTCCAAGGCGGCATAGGTCAGCCGGTCCACGCGCAGCGCGCGAAACAGCGGGTTGGCCCGCAACCGGCCGAGAATCTCCCGCCGTCCGCTCAGCAGCCCGGCCTGCGGGCCGCCCAGCAGCTTGTCGCCGCTATAGGTGACCACGGCCACGCCCGCCGCCAGGCTCTCGCCCACCAGCGGCTCGCGCGGCAACCCCGCCGACGACAGATCCAGCAGGCAGCCGCTGCCCAGGTCCTCGGCCACGGGAATGCCCGTTTCCGCGCCTAGGGCGCACAGCTCCGCCAGCGCCGGCTGTTCAATAAACCCGCGCATTTCGAAGTTGCTGCGGTGCACGCGCAGGATTAGCCGCGTCGCCGGCGTGATTGCGCGGCGGTAGTCCCCAATCCGCGTGCGGTTGGTCGCCCCCACTTCCACCAGGCGCGCCCCGCCCCGCGCCAGCACCTCCGGAATCCGGAACGAACCGCCGATCTCCACCAGCTCCCCGCGTGAAACCAGCACCTCGCCCGGCGCCTCGCCGGGCGTCTCCGCCGCCGCCAGTGTGTTCACCACCAGCAGCACGGCCGCGGCGTTGTTGTTCACCACCAGCGTGCGTTCCGCCCCGGTCAATTCGCAGGCCAGGGCTTCCGCGTGCACATCCCGCCGGCCCCGCCGCCCGGTCGCGAGATCGAACTCCAGATTGGAATAGCCAACGGCCAGCTCCGCGACCCGCGCCGCCGCCTCCGCGCTCAGCGGCGCCCGTCCCAGATTGGTGTGCAGAATGGTCCCGGTGGCGTTGATGACCGGGCGCAGCGACCAGGCCAGCCGCGCCGCCCCGCGCGCCCGCAACTCCGCCGCGATCGGCTCGGCCGTCCCGCCCCCGCCCTGCCGCCAGTCCCGCCGCCGCGCCTCCAACGCTTCCCGAATGACCGCCCGCGCCCAGGCCGGCCCCAGCGCCTCCCACAGCGCCGCCAACTCCGGCGCGCGCAGCAGTTCATCCACGGAGGGCAGCGCGGGCATGGTCCGCGAAGGCGCCGCCGCCTGGCGTTCGGCTTTCACGCAAGCTTCCTCATGAGGTCACGAACCGGGGCCATCACGCGGCCGCCGCGGCGCGCCGCCGGCTTAGGCCTTGACCGGCTCGGCAGCCGCTTCTTTCAATTTCTCCGCCTGGTCGTTCGCCGCCAGCGCATCCACGATCTCATCCAACCGCCCGTCCATGACCTCCGCCAGCCGGTGCAGGGTCAGCCCGATGCGATGGTCGGTGACGCGGTTCTGCGGAAAGTTGTAGGTGCGGATCTTCTCGCTGCGCTCGCCGCTGCCCACCTGGGAGCGCCGCTCCGCCGCGATCTGCTCGTGCTGCTTCTGCTGTTCGATCTCCAGCAGCCGCGACCGCAGCACCCGCTCCGCCTTGGCCCGGTTCTTGATCTGCGATTTCTCGTCCTGGCAGGACACCACCAGTCCCGTCGGCAGGTGGGTGATGCGCACCGCCGAATAGGTGGTGTTCACCGACTGTCCGCCCGGCCCGGAGGAGCAGAACGTGTCAATGCGAATGTCCTTGGGGTCAATCTTGACGTCCACTTCCTCCGCTTCCGGCAGCACCGCCACCGTCACCGTCGAGGTGTGCACCCGCCCCTGCTGCTCCGTCTGCGGCACGCGCTGCACGCGGTGCACGCCGCTCTCGTATTTCAGCCGGCTGTAGGCGCCTTTGCCCTCGACGATGGCCACCACTTCCTTCAGCCCATGCACGCCGCTCTCGCTGGACGACATGATCTCCACGCGCCACCGCCGCTGCTCCGCGTAGCGCGTGTACATGCGGAACATTTCCGCGGCGAACAGGCTGGCCTCGTCCCCGCCGGTCCCGGCCCGCAGCTCCAGCACCACGTTCTTTTCGTCGTTCGGGTCTTTCGGCAGCAGCAGGCGCTTCAGCTCCTCTTCCACCTCGCCCCGGCGCCGCTCCAAGGCGGCGAGCTCCTCCTCCGCCAGTTGCCGCATTTCGCCCTCCGCCCCTTGCAGGATTTCCTGCGTGTCGGCGATGGACTGGCGAATCTGCCGGTATTCCCGGTACCGCTCCACCGTCTCCATCAGCTCGGAATGCGCCTTGGCCACCTTGGGGTAGCGCGCGGGGTCGGCCAGCAGTTCCGCCGAGGCGAGCTGCTTCGTCAGTTCCTCGTACTGGGCTTCGATGTGTTCCAAACGCTCAAACATGGCTTCCTCGGCCGCGCCGCTCGCGGCTCTTCTCACCGGTCTTGGCCTCTGGGCCGGATGCTAGCGCCGTGCGGCGCGAACTCGCGCCGGCGCCTGCCCCCAGCGCGGGCCGCACGGGGTCACGCGATCACCAACTCCCCGCCTTTGGCCTTCTCCAGCTCCATGGTCTCCTCCAGCGCGCGGATGGCGCAGGCCAGTTGCCCGGCGTCCGGCTCCCGCGTGGTGATCCGTTGCAGCCACAGGCCGGGCCGCGCCAGCAAGGCGAACAGCGACCGGCCATGCCGCGCCGAGAAGCGGATCATCTCATACCCGCCGCCCACCAGCAGCGGCAGCAGCGCCAGCCGCAGTCCCAGCTTCAGCCAAAATCCATCCAGCGGCAGGAACATGTACACCACGATCGCCAGCAGCAAAATCACCACCATGAAGCTGGTGCCGCAGCGCGGGTGCAGCCGCCCGCAGCGCCGCGCGTTCTCCACCGTCACCGGCGCGCCGGACTCATAGTTGAACACCACCTTATGTTCGGCGCCGTGATACTCATACACGCGGCGGATGTCCGGCAGCAGCGCCAAGAGGGCGACGAAGCCGACGAACAGCGCCAGGCGGATCAGCCCGTCGGCCAGGTTGAAGGCCCATTGGCTGCGAAACGCCGGCGAGAGCCGCTCCAATCCCGTCGCCGCCAGCAGCGGCAAAAACTTGTAAAAGGCGATGAAGAAGGCCGCCGAGGCGGCTACGCTGAGCCAGATGCCGATCGAGCTCTCGCTTTTCTTCGCCGCCGGCGGGCCCGCCGGCGGTTCCTCGCCCAGCGCCGCCTGCCCGCTGAAGCGCAGCGCCCGCACGCCCAGCGCCATGGCCTGGCCGAGCACCGCCAAGCCGCGCAGCACCGGCCAGCGCCAGAACCGCCGCTTCTCGCTGGGCCGCGACCAGGGTTGCCGCGTCGTCGCCAGCTCGCCATCCGGCCGGCGCACCGCAACCGCGTAGGCGTGCGGCGAGCGCATCATCACGCCCTCGATCACCGCCTGCCCGCCGATCAAAAATTCGGCGTCCGCCGCGTGCAGCCACGCCTGCAACAGCACCTGCTGCCGCAGGAACCGGCGCACGCCGGCGCCCAGGGTGGAGAATCGCATGCCGGACATGGCGGTGATTGGCGGCGCGCCATGGGCCATAACACCGGGCCTTAGCGCCACATTATCTTAGCTTTAAGGATAGCAGAGAGGCCAAGCCCACGCCCCGCCGCCGCGCCCGGGCCGCAAGCGTCGGCGCTCGCGCCACCGGCCCATCTTCCCGGCCAACGGCGGCGCCCCGCGTCGCGCCGTTCCCTAGGGCCGTGGAACGAAGCCCAATCGCCGGGTTCGCCGCGTGGCTAGCTGTAGCGCAGCCAGCGCATCAGCTCGGGCAAATTCGGCCGCTTGCCGGTCATCAAAATCCCCACCCGGTACAGCCGGCTGGTCACCTTCATGATGAGCCACACCGCCACCGCGCAAAGCACCCAGGACAGCACGATCTGCCATAGCGGCGGGTTGGCGATGGGGATGCGCATCATCATCAGCACCGGAGCGAAGAACGGGATCTCCGACAGCACCACCGCTAGGATCGAGTTCGG
Organism: Acidobacteriota bacterium; assembly: GCA_021827785.1. Taxonomy (GTDB): domain Bacteria; phylum Acidobacteriota; class Terriglobia; order Terriglobales; family SCQP01; genus JAKAUF01. The sequence continues at coordinate 5,172 of JAKAUF010000315.1, forward strand.
CGTGGTCAGCACGGTGAAGCCCATCAGCAGCGCCGCGACCAAAAGCAGCGTGATCGGCATCTGCGATTGCTGCGCTTCCTGTTCGCTGCTGACGATGGCTCCCACCGCGGCGTACAGGCTGGCGTAGACCAGAAAGCCCAGCACGAACAGCACTACGAAGGAAACGTACACCATCGGCCCTAGGTGCGGCACCTGCTTCATCCAGCCCGCCTTGCCGGCGGCCAGCGATGCGGCCCCCGCATAGGCGGCGAACAGCGCCAGCGAGATCACCCATACCAGCGCCTGCGTCAGCGCCGCTCCGGCCACGCCGATCACCTTGCCCATCAGCAAGCCGAACGCGTCCACCGACGCCAGCACGACCTCCGCCACCCGGTTGGTCTTTTCCTCCACCACGCTGCGCATGAAGGTCACGCCATTGATGATCAGCACGAAATAGAGCAGGAAGCCGAGAATATAGCCCAGCACCACGGCTCCGCCGGTGTTCTTGCTCTCGCCGCTGGCGGTCACCTTCAGCTCGTGCAAATGAAAGGTAGCGAAGAACTGCGGCAACTGCGCCCCGGCGATGCCCGCGTTCTTCAGGCGCACCCGCGTCACCGCCGATTCCAGCCCGTGCTCCATGGTCCCAAGCAGGTTGAAATTCGCCACGTTCTTGGCGTGGTACTGCGCCAAGTTGGATTGCAGCACGTCGGCGGGAATGACGAGAAATCCGGTGAATTTTCCCTCCAGCACCTGCCGGCGCAGCCGCGCCTCGACCGCCGGCAGCGTCGCCGGCGTCGCCGCCACCTCCTCCAGCCGGAACTGCCGCTGCCCGTTTGGCAGCTTATCGCTCAGTTCATGGCGCAGCGCCGGAAAGACCTGGTGCGACAGATCCACGACGGCCAGATGCGCCTTGGCGTTGGCCCCCGCCTTGCTGACCACCGCGACGATGAAGAAAATGTAGCCGCCGATGATCGCCGGCAGCAGGACCGTGAAGATGACGAATCCCTTGGTCCGGACCCGCTGCAAATATTCGCGCTTGGCGACGATCAGGGTCTTGGTCATGGTTGCCCCTTCCGGCTACCGCCCCTCGCGGCTGCCCGCGGCGGCCGGCGCCGCCGCTTCGCGTCCACCCACGGCCTCCAAAAAGATTTGGTTCAATGTCGGCTCCTGGAGGGCGAAACCGGTCACGTCAATCCGCCCGGCCAAATAGCGCAGCAGCGCCGCCGCATCGGCGCCGGGCGCCAGCCGCACCTCGGCGTAATTGCCGTAGTCGTCCACCTCCGCCACTCCCGGCGCGGTGCGCAACACGCCGCCGTCGCCGCGGTAGTCCACCCGCGCCGAGCTTTTCCCCGCCGCCGCCCGGATCGCCGCCAATTCGCCGTCCAGCACCTTTTCGCCGCGATGGATCAGGCAAATGTGGTCGCAAAGCCGCTCCGCTTCCTCCATCCGGTGCGTGGACAGCAAAATCGTCTTGCCCCGCGTCCGCAACTCCAGCAAGATCTCCCGCAACAAATTGGCGTTCACCGGGTCCAACCCCGACGACGGTTCGTCCAGAATCAAGATCGGCGGGTCGCCCAGCACGCTGACGATGAACTGGATCTTTTGCTGCATGCCTTTCGACAGCTCATTGATTTTTTTGTCCCGCCACTCGGCAAGTTCCACGCGTTCCAGCCAATCGTTGACGCGCCGAGTCGCCTCCGTCTTGCCCAGCCCCTTGAGCTCGGCGAAGAAATGCAGCAGGTCGCCGACCTTCATCTTGGTGTACAGGCCGCGCTCTTCCGGCAGATAGCCGATGGCGTCCTTGCTCTTGGCGTCCGCCGGACGGTTTTGGATCTCGATCCGACCGGCATCCGGAACCAGGATGTTCATGATCATGCGAATGGTCGTGGTCTTGCCCGAGCCATTCGGGCCCAGCAGCCCGTACACCGCGCCTTCCGGCACGGCCAAATCCAGCCCGGAAACCGCCCGCACCGTCCCATACGCCTTGCTGACTCCCGTCAGCCGCACGATCGCTTGCCTTGGTTCCGCTTCGGCCATTTCCGCTCCTGGGCGACGCGGCCGCCGCCGGACGGACGGCGGCGCTGCCGGCGGGCGGGCCGCGCACTCTCGCCGGCGGCGCGCTCAAGTTCCTGGGGCCGAATGCCCCGCCACGAACTCGCCGCCATGAACCAGCTGCCGCGAACTGCCCGCGCCGAGGGCCTGCCCGCCCCGCCGCATCGCCCTAATTTACTCGAAACCGGAATCGCGCGGGGCCAGTCTTATCAGTAACGGTGGCCGTTCCGTGGTTCCGGCTGGTGTCGTGGCTGGGAATCCCGGAGCGGCAAAGCGGCGGCTGAGGTCCCCATTCCTCCCTCAGCCGCCGCACTGCCCAGGTCCGAAGTTCAACGCCGGTCGCATGCGCGGAATTGTGCCGCAAGGCACGATTGCCCGCCCCCTCGCCAAGATAAAGAGCGCCGCCCAACTTTCGTCCCCTCCCGGGCATCTCTACAGAGGCGATGCATGAGTTCGATCTGATCCGGATCGAGTCCCGCCCCCAGGAGATCATCTCCTCCCAATCCCGCACCGTCCTGATCGCCAACCGCGACGGCTGGCTGAGCGACCTCAGGCTGCACGGCTTGTTCATTCATGAGACGCGCGTGCTGTCGCGCTACCTCTGGCGCATCAACGGCGACCTATATACCGTCGAAGCCAGCCCGGTGCATCAGTTCTCCCGCCTCAGCTACCATATCGGCCGTCCCCGCCGTGTCCGCCGCGCCTATTCCGGCGACAAGCAGCCGGCCAAGTTCGCCAAGGACGCGACCGAGGAGACCATCGAATTAAAGCTCTCGACCCTGATCTCCGACGGCATGTTCCAAACCGCCGTCATCCGCAACTACACCACCCAGGCCCAGCCGCTCGACCTAGAGATTCTCTACGCCGCGGATTTCGCCGACCAAGTCGAGGTGCAAGCCGGCACGCGGCAACAGAAAGGCTCGCTGCGGCAAACCGTCGCCGTTAACGGCGGGGAAGTCCAAATCGGCTGGCGCTACCGCGCCGGCCGCCGCGCCCACGGCGAGCGCGTGAGCATCGCCCGCGGGCTGGATCTGATCATCCGCGGCTTGCCCGTTCCACCGCGCGCGAATCGCTCCCGTTTGCGCGCCCGCTTCGAGCTGGCCGCCGGCGCGGCGGTCACGCTGGAAGTCGAAGCCGTCGGCTATATTGACGGCGTCGAGTTCCGCCCCATCTATCGCGGCCACGACTTCAACGGCGGCGGGACCGACCGCGACCGCCGCATCGAGTTGTACCAGAGCCGTTCCACCGTTATCGAAGTTCCCCATCCCGCCCAGCGCACCCTGGAGCGGGCGTTGGACCGCACCATCCAGGATTTGATCTCGCTCCGCATGTTCGACCTGGATCGCGGCGAACAGGCCTGGGTGCCGGCGGCCGGCATTCCGATTTACATCGCCACCTTTGGGCGCGACATCCTCACCGCGGCCTGGATGTCGGCCATGTTGTCGCCCGCCATCCTCGCCGGCGCCCTCCAGGTGCTCAGCGAGACGCAGGGCGCCAAGAACGACCCTTGGCGCGACGAAGAGCCCGGCAAGATGCTGCATGAGGCCCATACCGGCCCCATCTCCGTCCTCAACTACCGTCCCCAGGGCCGCTACTATGGCTCCTTCACCACTTCGCCGTTCTACGTCATCAATCTTTCGGAGTTCTATCACTGGACCGGCGACAAGGCCGCGACCGAGAAGTATCTGCCCGCCGCCGAAGCCGCGCTGCGCTGGGTGGAGCGGTACGGCGACGTGGATGGCGACGGCTTCTATGAATACCGCACCCGCTCCAGCCAGGGGGTGAAGAATCAGGCATGGAAGGACTCCGGCGACGCCATCATCTATCCCGACGGCGCCATCGTCCCCAATCCCATCGGCACCTGCGAGGAGCAAGGCTATGTTTATGAAGCCCTGCTGCGCATGACCGAGCTACAGTGGATCACCGGCCGCCGCTGGGATGCGGCCAAAACGTTTCGCCGCGCCCAGGAACTGAAGAAGCGTTTCAACGCCAAGTTTTGGCTGGCGGAGGAGAACTTCTTCGCCATGGCCAAGGATCCCAAAGGCCGGCTAGTTCGCTCCATCGGTTCCAATCCCGGCGACGCCTTGGCCACGGGCGTCATCGCGCCGGAGTTGGCGGAAGCCACCGCCGACCGCCTCCTCCGCCCGGATTTGTTCTCCGGCTGGGGCGTGCGCACGCTGTCTTCCGAGCACTTCGCCTACAACCCCTACAGCTACCATCGCGGCTCGGTCTGGCCGGCGGAAAACGCCGCCATCTGCGTTGGCCTGCGCCGTTACGGCATGATCGAGCGCATGAACCGCCTCGCCGTCGGCTTGCTGGGCGTCGCCGCTATCTTTTCCCAAGACCGCCTGCCGGAAGTCTTCAGCGGCCACCCCAGGGACGCCGCCCACCCGTTTCCCGCCGTCTATCCCAAGGCCTGCTCGCCGCAGGCCTGGTCGGCCGGCGCCCTGGTCATCTTGCTGCAAATGATCTTGGGCCTGTACCCCTACGCCCCCCTGCATGTGCTCTTCTCCGAGCCTGCCCTGCCCGAGTGGCTGCCGCAAATCACCGTCCGCAATCTCCGCGTCGGCGGCGCCACCGTCGCCATCCGCTATTGGCGCGACGACCAGGGCCGCTCGCAGTTCGAGGTGCTGGAAACGCAAGGCAAACTGCGCGTCCTGCGCCAAGCCTCCCCCTGGTCCCTCTACGCCACCCCCCTCTCCCGCGCCGAGGAACTCATCACCTCCCTGGCCGCCTAGCGCTTGCCCGGCGGAGATCCCCGACGGAGCTCACGGAGGCTGGCCCACCGCAGCGCCCGGCTGCGGTGGCCGGCCCGTCAAGGTAGAATCGTGAGTCGCTAAACGCAGTGACTCGCCGATGCACCTCTTCGAGCGCCATCTCGCCGTAATGCCGGTGCCCCTGGTCATGCGCTTGGATTGGGCGGATCCCCTGGCGTGGGCAGACCTCTTGCTCAATCCCAGGCGGCTTCGGGGCAGCGATTTCTTAATGCGCTGGTCCCAGGGTGTGTGGAGCGAGAAGCGGTTGATTGAGGCCGTCGAGGAAACAGGGAAATATTTTGCCCTGGCCTACGGCCCGAGCGGGGTGGCTCCCGATCAGGATCCGCGCGCATTCGAGCTCTATTTCGAGCGTTTGGAGGCGGCGGGGCTCGGCGGCGTGAAGCGCCCCGATCTGCTCGTGTTTCGCCAATCCGACCGCGCCGCCGTTGATGACGCCGTACGCCAAGCCGGCGGGGCCTCGGAATTACCCTTCGTTCCCGAGGCGCAACTCCAGGAAATCCTCCGCCGCGCGATCATCGCGGTCGAGTGCGAAAATAGCCTCTGGAAGGCGTCGAGGATGCCGAAATTCGGTGCGCAGTTGACCCCGCAACGGCGCCTGGGCGGCCGGGCCGGCCTGCCGAAATCGGCCGTGGCGCCCACCATCATCTTGAAGCGTGAGGACCTTGCGCCGCTCACGGAATGGCAACGCGCGTCCGGAATCCCCATCCACATCTGGCACGTGTTCTACGACCTTGCCTACGGCATCGCCTTGGACCGCGCTTCCAAGCTCATTGCGGACGGGGATATTGCCCCCACCGAGCAGATCTTCCAAGCCCCGGGCGGTGCGACCACCCGGAAGGCAATCTACAAGGTCTATTACCAGCACGCGTACCCGGTAGGCGGGGCCCTTTCGGAGCCGGCGCTCGTCGCGGATTCCATAGAAGATAAGAACGGGCACATCCTGCCTTACGTTAGATTTCAGGGTGGCCGCCTCGCAATGGACCCGCTGGCTGTGAAGGTGATCGACCAGGCGTCGAGCACACGGGGGAAATAGGGTGGCGTCCCGCGCCATATCATCGGCCCGCGCGGCTCGCGAGTCGCAACGGCAACGCGGACAATTCTGGACCCCGGACTGGGTGGCCGACGCCATGGTGCGGTACGTCGCGGAGGGCGCCTCTGGCGAAATCTTTGACCCGTCTGTAGGGGCGGGAGCCTTCATCCTCGCGGCGAGACGCACATTGGGTGCTGGCGTGCGGATTCGAGGGTGGGAACTCGACCCGCAAGCTCTTGAAGAGGCAAAGCGCGCAGGCGTGCCGGATCGCGACCTCGCCTCGGTTACGCTAGGCGACTTCGTGCTCTCGCCGCCAGCGGGCCCGCTGCGGGCCATTGTGGCCAATCCACCGTATATCCGCCATCACCGCCTCTCCTCGGAGGCGAAGGCGGGGCTAGGCGCGCTATCGTCCCGTGCTCTGGGCCGGCCACTGGACGGAAGAACCGGTTACCACGCCTACTTCCTTTTGCGGGCGCTGACGCTCCTAGCCGAGGGCGGCCGATTGAGTTTCATCCTTCCTGCGGATACCTTCGAGGGAATTTCGGCTCCCCAGTTTTGGCGGTGGGTGGCCCGCAACTATCGGCTCGACGCGGTAGTGACATTCGCTCCCGACGCGACGCCGTTTCCCGGTGTTGACACCAACGCGGTCATCATCATGCTGCGCCGGGTAGCGCCCGAGGTCGAGTTTTGCTGGGCGGCGTGCATGCGCGAGGGCCGCCCGCTCCTCGCGGGGTGGGTCAAGTCCGGTTTTGCCGCGCCGTTTGCCGGCATCCGCGCCGTCCGGAGGAATCTTGCCGAGGCGGTCGAAACGGGCCTTTCGCGCGCGCCGGCCCCGCCGCCGAGCGGCGCGAATACTTTGCTCCTTGGACATGTGGCCTCCGTGATGCGCGGCATCGCAACTGGATGCAACGACTTTTTCTTTCTAACCGGCGAGCGCGCTGAGCAACTTCGGATTCCTGCCGCGTTCCTTTTGCCGGCGATCGGCCGGACGCGCGACGTGGCCGGTGAGGAGCTGACCCCCGAAGGAATGGCCAGGCTTGCGGTCGCCGGTCGGCCCACGCTGCTTTTTGCGCCCGACGGGCGGAGTCTGGATGATTTCCCGGCCCCGGTGAGCAAATACCTACGCGCGGGCGAGCGGGACGGATTGCCAGTTCGCCCGCTGATCGCCCAGCGCAACCCCTGGTACCGAATGGAGCGGCGACGCGTCCCGCCCTTTTTGTTTGCGTACCTCGGGCGGCGCAACTCGCGCTTTATCCGCAACCTGGCGGGTGTCGTACCGCTGACCTGTCTGCTGTGCATTTATCCTAGGGTGGACACCGCTGAATCCGCGGCGGCGCTATGGGCTGCGCTGCGCGATCCCGAGACACTGCGCGGCCTTGTCCTGGTTGGCAAATCATATGGCGGCGGGGCGGTCAAGGTCGAGCCCCGGGCCCTGGAGCGCTTACCGCTGCCGCCAGCGCACGCCGCGGCGCTGCTCAGTTCCGGCGCCCGGCCGCCAGTGCAGCCCCAATTGGGGTTGTGGGTCTAAGAGTCCATTGAGGCGGCCTCCGACCCTCCGCGCGACCGCGACGCGGGGCCGGGGCGCCTATCAGCCCACGGAGCTGTAACGCATCCACTGGACGAGTACAAGGGCTTGCGCCCGGCGGGCGAATGGCTATAATGGGACATGTTCACCACCAGCCAGGCCATGTGTTGTTGTCCGTTCCTGGTTGGCCGGTGTGTGAGCTGAGGCCCTAGTTACCCCCTAGGCTTCATTCGCGCCCGCCATGGCACCCCCCGTGGCGGGCGCTCTCTTTTCCGGCCCATTTTTTCCCGACATGCCTGAGACCACCGCCCAAAAAATCGAGCGCCTCAAAGCCGAACAAAATCCCTGGGAGGAGCTGCCGCGGCTATTCGAGCAGCTGCGCGCCGGCTTCGGCGCCATTCCCGCCGCCGACTTGAACCTGCGGCTCAAGTGGTGGGGGGTCTACACGCAGGGGGATGGAGACGGCGCGTTCGGCGGTGCGGCGCCGTATTTCATGCTGCGCATTCGCATCGCCAACGGCCTGCTGACTCCGGCGCAAGCCGCGGTGATCGCCGGGTTATCGCAGCGTTATGGCCGCGGCCTGGCGGACATCACGGTGCGGCAAAACATCCAGCTGCACTGGCTGGAGGCGGAGGATTTGCCGGACATTTTTCATGCCCTGTGGGACGCCGGCCTCACCAGCCAAGCCGCCTGCGGCGACGACACGCGCAACGTCACCGGCTGCCCGCTGGCGGGCGTGGATCCGGAGGAATGGACCGACGCCAGCGCGCTGGCCCGGGCCATCGGCCGCGAGCTGATCGCGCGGGAGGAGTATTACAACCTGCCGCGCAAATTCAAGCTTTGCGTCACCGGCTGCCGCCAGTGGTGCCCCAATCCCGAGATCAACGACGTCGCCTTCACCGCCTACCGCCATCAGGGCGAGGTCGCCTTCGGCCTGCGTGTCGGCGGCGGCTTGTCCGCCGCCCCGTATTTGGCCATGGCGCTGCCCGTCCGGCTGACCCCGGACGAGGTGCTGCCCGTGGCCCGCGCGGTCTGCGAAGTCTTCCGCGACGCCGACGAACTGCGCCACAACCGCGCCAAGGCGCGGATGAAGTTCTTGTTCCTGGAGCATCGCTGGACGGCGGAGCAGTTCGTCGCCGCCCTTCAGCATCGCCTGGGCCGTTCGCTCACCGCCGCTCCGCCCGATACGCCCCCCCCGGCGGAGTTCCGCGATCATATCGGCGTCCATCCCCAGCGCCAATCCGGCCTCTTCTACGCCGGGGTCAGCGTGCTGCGCGGCCGCTTGTCGGCGGACCAGTTGCAGGCGGTGGCGGAGGCCGCCGGGCGATTCGCCCAGCCGGGCGACGCCATTCGCCTGACGGCCATGCAAAACCTGGTGCTGACCGGCGTTCCCGCCGCCCAGGTCAAGGATTTGGGGCAGATGCTCGCGGCCGCCGGACTTCCCATCGCAGCCTCCAGCTTCCAGCGCGGAACCATCTCCTGCACCGGCAAGGAGTTTTGCAAACTGGCCGTGACCGAAACCAAGGACCGCGCCGCCCAACTGGTGCGGGAGCTGGAAGCCCGCCTGCCCGATTTCCCCGAGCCGGTGAAGATCAACCTGAATGGTTGTCCCAATTCCTGCGGCCAGCATTGGATCGCCGACATCGGCTTGCAGGGCATTTTGGTGAAAACGCCGCAAGGCCCGGCGGAAGGCTTCGACGTCTTTTTGGGCGGCGGCTTGGGGGCTGGCGCCGGACTGGCGCGCAAGACGCTGGCGCGCGTGCCGGCGACGGAGCTGGCGGACCGGTTGGCCGCGCTGTTGCGCTTTTATCAGCGCCACCGGCAGCCGGATGATACGTTGCGGGATTTTGTCCGCCGCGCCTCGCCGCAGCAGTTGGCCGCGGTGCTGGGCCAGGCGCCCGCCGCTCCCACGCCGGTGCGCACGCGGGAGGAACTGGCCCGCGCCGAGGCCCAGGCGTGACCCGGGGTCCCATCACCGGCCGCGCCGGCGCGACGATTGCGGCCGGCCAGGCGCCGGCGGAGGATGCCGCCGCCGGCCGCGGCAAGGTTTACCTGGTCGGCGCGGGCCCGGGAGACCCCGAGCTGCTGACGCTGAAGGCCCGCCGCATCCTGGGCACAGCCGACGCCGTCCTCTATGACGAGCTGGCCAATTCCGCCATTTTGGATTGGGCCCCCGCCGCGGCGGAGCGGCTTTATGTCGGCAAGCGCGACCGTTGCCACAGCCTGCCGCAAGAAGAAATCCAGCGCCATCTGATCGCGCGCGCGCGCCAGGGCAAATGCGTCGTGCGGCTCAAAGGCGGCGACCCGTTTCTATTTGGCCGCGGCGGCGAGGAAGCCGCCGCGCTCACCGCCGCCGGCATCCCCTGGGAGGTCATTCCCGGCGTCAGCGCCGGCCTGGCCGCGCCCGCCTTGGCGGGCATTCCCCTGACCCACCGCGGCCTTGCCGCTCAGGTCGTTTTCCGCAGCGGCCATGCCTGTGGCCTATCCGCGCCGTCCCGGCCCACGCAGGTCATCTTCATGGGCCTGGGCCGCATCCGCGCCGTGGTGGCGGAATTGACCGCCGAGGGCTGGCCGGCCGCCACGCCCGTTGCCGTCATCGCCCAGGCATCGCTGCCCGGCCAGCAGGTCGTTCGCGGCCGCCTGGAGAACATCGCCGCCCGCGTCGCCGCGGCGCATCTGCCCAATCCCGCGCTGATCGTGGTCGGCGCTGTGGCGGCTTTCGGCGCGGCGGAGCGGGACGCCGCGGCGCAAGGCCCAGCCGAGGAGACGGTGGCGGCGGCGCCGGCTCCGGCCGCCACTGCCGACTCCGGCCTGGTCGTGCTTGCCCATGGCTCGTCATTGCCGCAATGGCACGCCAGCGTGCAACGCTTGGTCGCCGCGCTCGCTCCCGGCGCCGGCGGCTGGGCGCGGGCGGCCTATCTGCCCCCGGCCGCGCCGGCGCTTGCCGCCGTGGCGGAGGAAGCCGCCGCCGCCGGCCTGCGCCGTTTGGTCGTGGTTCCCTACTTTTTAGCCGATGGCCTGCACGTCACGCGCGACATTCCCGCCTTGGTGGCCGCGGCCCGCCAGCGCCACCCGGCCTTGGACATCCGCCTCACCGCGTCGCTCGAAGGCCACCCCGCCCTGCGTACCGCCGTTTACGCCCGCGCCGCCGAAGCCGCTGCGCGCTGACGCCGCGCCGTGCCCAGACGGGCGTGGCATCAGCACCGCGCAGGGGCGCCGCTGCACGCCAGCGTAAGCACCGTCATCGGGCCGCGCCGCCGGCGCGCCGGATTATTTTCCGTGATGCGGCAGGTTGACGCAGGCGGCGATGGCGCTGTTGGGATTGATCGCCGTATTGCCGTATTGAATGTGGCGGATGATTCCGTGTTTGTCCACCAGGATGGTGGTGCGCAGCGCCCAATGGAACGTCATGCCGTCCATTTTGTTCGGCTGCAAAATGCCGTAACGCTCCATCACAGTCTTGTTCATGTCGCTCAGCAGCGGAAAGGTCACGCCGATCTGCTTGGCGAAAGCGTGGTTGGCCGCCGGGCTGTCAATGCTGATGCCCCAAACTACAGTGTTGGTCTTTTTGAGTTTGGCCAAATCACCCTGATAGGCCTTGAGTTCCTGGGTTCAACCCGGGGTGAACGCGAGCACGTAAAACGCCAGCAGGACGTTGTGCTTGCCCAACTCGCTCTTGAGGGAAACCGGCTTCCAGTGGTCGCTGAGCAGCGTGAAGTCCGGCGCCTTCTCTCCCACCTTCAGGTGAGTGCGGACGATCGGCGACGTGGCCGCCCGCGCGGGCATCGCCAAGCCGCAGCTGACTGCCAGCGCGGTCACTAGCGCCAGGGCCCAAGAAGCGTAGCGGAGCTGCTTCATGCCTGTCACCTTACTACAACCGGGCGCTTTTTGCGATCCAATAGGGCCAACAGCTCCCGCAATTCCTGCCGCACGGTGCGCAAATGCCCGGCGGCGGGCCCGCCACCGAAGGCCAGCCCCGGCTGCCGCGCCTTGCGCTGTTGCTGCAGTTGCTTCCGCGCGCCGGCGATGGTGAAGCCCTGCTCGTGCAGCAGCGACTTGATGGTCAGCGCCAATTCCACCTCGCGGCGGCGGTACAGCCGCTGGCCATGGCTGCTTTTTCCGGGCTTGAGGGCGGGAAACTCGGTCTCCCAATATCGGAGGACGAACGGCTCGACAGCGGCCAAGCGCGCCACTTCGCCGATGCGGAAATACAGCTTGTCGGGAATATGGGGCGGTGCCGAGGGCATGATCTACTGCGCTAGCCGTATCGTAGGCGGGTTGCGGAATGCGGGTCAAGTCGCGGGGGCCGCGCCTTTTGCTATGGGAGCAAAGCGGGCGCGGAAAGGCCGCGAAATTCCCCGCCGCCGCAGGCGCGCTGGCAATCGCTGCGGCCCGCCCCCGGCAAGCGAAGCGGCGCGGCCCCCAGCGACGCGCTGGCTGGGCCGGGGCGGACTGGGGTCCCCGGCCCAGCCGACGCGCAAGCGGGACGCGCGGCGAACCCGGGGTCCCCAACGCGCAGCGGCGCGCGTTGGGGTGGGCAGCCGCGCTGGGGCCCGCGCCAAGCGATCGGTTCGCGTCCCGCCTATTGGGCCCTGAGGGCGGAGCGGTGTCTCTCATTCCCCCGCGCCGCTAACTCCCACC
>JAKAUF010000229.1 GCA_021827785.1 Acidobacteriota bacterium
CCGCCCGCGCGCCGCCGCGACCGCGACGGTGGCCGGTGCGGCGCCGCGCGGGGCGGTTGCGCTCGGCGCCGGGTGGCCCGTGGATTGCACTGAGCGGAAGAGATGACGGCGGCGGACAGCTATTACGCGAGCGATACCGCGCTCAGCGCCGGACTGGAGCCGGGCGGCGAGGCGGCGGAGATGGAGCGCCGCCTGCTGGAACAACTGCCGCAGGTCAAGGTGATCGCGCGGCGCATTCATGACCGCCTGCCGCCGCACGTGCCGCTGGACGATCTGGTGCAGGCGGGCATCGTGGGGCTGATGGACGCGGTCTACAAATACGACCCGGGCAAGAAGGTGCCGTTGCCGGCCTACGCCAAGTTCCGTATTCGCGGCGCCATTTTGGACAGCTTGCGGGATCTGGATTGGTCGCCGCGGCAATTGCGGCGGAAGAGCCGGCGGATTGAGGACGCCCACCGCAAGCTGCACGCCGAACTGGGGCGGCCGGCGACGGATGAGGAGCTGGCGGCGGCTTTGGAACTGCCGCTGGAGGAGCTCCAGCAGGTGATGGGCCAACTGCGCGGCTTGCAGATCACCAGCTTCGACGAGCCGAGCGGAGCCGACGATGAGGCGACGGAGCCGGGGCCGGGAGCGAACCAGCCGGCGCCGTTCGCCGATCCCTATTCCGCCTGCTTGCGGACGGAGATGCAGACGCTGCTGGCGGCGGGGATCGCCGAGCTGCCGGAACGGGAGCAACAGGTGCTGTCGCTGTATTACTACGACGAACTCACGATGAAGGAAGTCGGGGCGGTGCTGGGGGTGGGCGAGAGCCGGGTCTGCCAAATTCATTCCGCCGCCCTGGTGCGGCTGCGTTCCCGCCTGCGGCCGCGGCCGGCGGCGGCCGCCGCGCCGGGAGGGATGAGATGAGCCGCATCTTGCGCCAAGACGAAATTGATCAGTTCTTCCTGCCGGCGGCTCCGCCGGAAGCGCCGCGCAGCGTCACCACCTGCAATTTCCGCACGGTGGGACAGGTGAGCCTAACGGAGGTCAGCGCGCTGACGCGGCTGCACGAGACCTTCGCCCGCAACCTCACGCATGCGCTGGCGGCCTACCTGCGGGTGGTGCTGGAACTGAGCCTGACTTCCGTGGAGCAAGTGACCTTTGGGGAGTTCTTGCAGCGCATTCCCAATGTGACCTATTTGGCGACCTTGCGGCTACAACCTCTGGACGCGGTCTGCGCGGTACAAATGGATTTGGCGGTGGGGTTCCCGATCATTGATCTCTTGCTCGGCGGCAAGGGCAATGCGGACGTCCAGATCCGCCCGGTGACCGACATCGAAGAGGGAATCTTGGAGAACGTGATTGGACTGGTGGCGCGGGAGCTGGAAGCGAGCTGGCAGCCGGTGCTGGAACAGGAGATTGCCTTCGACCAGCATTGGCCGGAGGCGCAGGTCCACCAGTTCTTGCCGGGCAACGCCAAGATCTTGGTGCTGACCTTCGCGCTGCGTCTGCCGGACGCGGAGGGCGCCGTGCACATTGTCCTGCCGGCGCTGGCGGCAAGCGTCTTCTTGCGCAAGTTTTCCCAGGAACGGTCGCAACGGCGGCGCGCGCCGGAGGCGGAGGCGCACCTGCGGGCACGGCTGCTGCAATGCCCCTTTCAAGCCGAGCTGCGGCTGCCGAGCAGCCGGGTGACGGTACGGGAACTGTTGGCGCTCGAGGCGGGGCAGATTTTGGCCCTCGACCAACCGGCCGAGTCGCCGGCCTGGTTGACGGTGGCGGGACGGCAACTGTTTTGGGCAAAGCCGGCGCGGACGGGCGGGCAAAGGGCGGCGCAAGTGGAACAGCGCGCCTGGGAAAAGGAGAGCGGGAATGGAGAAAGTTGATCGCGTGATGTACCCGGAGGCGTGGGCGCAGGCGCTGGCCGCATGCCTGGCGGCGAAATTGGGCTTAGCGCAGGCGGCGGACCTGGCGCCAACGCTGCGGGCCGCGGAGCAGGAGCCGGCGGGCTGGGTATTTTTTCGTTTTGCGGCGGGCGCGGAGCGTGAATTCGCGCTGGCCGCCGACTTGCCCACCTGTGCGCGGCTGGCGCAAATCGAAGCGGGACAACCCGCCACGGGCGGGGCGGCGGAACTGAGCGGGGAAGGACGGGAAGCGGTGGCCGCGCTGCTGGAGCGGGCGGCGGCCGCCGTCCACAAAGCCACGGGCCTGGAACTGACCCCCGTGGGCGGCGAACCACCGGCGTGGCGGGCGGCGGAACGGGCGGAGATCGCCTTCACTCTTCCCGGCGGCGGCGGGCTGGTCTTGACGTCCCTGGTCAACGCGGAGCTTGCCGCGGCGTTGCACCAGCCGATGGCGACGGCGGAGGCGGAGACGACCAGCAAAGAACATGCGACGGTAGAGAGCCCGGCGGAGGCAGGGCCGGCGGCGACGGGGCCGGCGGGGCCACCGCCGGAAGCAGCGCAACCGGCGAACGCTGGACCCGCGGACGCACAAATGTTGGTTCCCGCGCCGGCGGCCGCTAATGCCGATGGCGCCGCAGTGCCCGGCGACGGAGGCAGCGAGGACGCAGGCGAAGCGGGCGAAAGCATGCCCCCACTGGAAAAGTTGGGGCTGCTGATGGATGTGCCGCTGGATGTGACGCTACGATTCGGCGCGCGCCAAATGGTGTTGAAGGAAATTCTGGAATTGATGCCGGGTGGCGTGATTGAACTCGACCGGAACGTGCAGGATCCCGTGGAATTGATGGTGGCCGGACAGGTCGTGGCGACGGGGGAAGTGGTGATCGTGGACGGCAACTATGGGCTCCGGGTGGACCGGATTTCCAGTCCCAGGCAGCGCCTCTCCGGGTTGTTCTAGATAGGGACATTGCTTGGCGCGGGCCCCAGCGCGGCTGCCCACCCCAACGCGCGCTGCTGCGCGTTGGGGACCCCGGGTTCGCCGCGCGTCCCGCTTGCGCGCCGGCTGGGCCGGGGACCCCAGTCCGCCCCGGCCCAGCCAGCGCGTCGCTCCACCCCAACGCGCACCGCTGCGCGTTGGGGACCCCGGCTTTGGGGCCGCGCCGCTTCGCTTGCCGGGGGCGGGCCGCCCCGCGGAATTTCGCGGCCTTTCCGCGCCCGCTTTGCTCCCCGAGCAAAAGGCGCGGCCCCCGCGAGGGGCGACTCGCGCCGCCGCGCTTCGTGGGCCTTTCGCGCGGGCCCGGCCCCGGACTGCCAGATATGCGCGCTCGCCGCGCTCGGGCCGACTCGCGCCGCCGGCCGGGGCGCGGGCCAGGGGTTCGATGGCGCCGCGGCTGGGGTACG
>JAKAUF010000340.1 GCA_021827785.1 Acidobacteriota bacterium
AACCGCCGCGCCACTTCGCCGGCGCCCGGCGCCGCGGTTTGCGCCGCCAATTCCGCGGCCAGCGCCGCCGCGCTCCGTTCCAGCGCCTGCCGCCACTCCGCCCAGTCTTCCTGCCGGATGGGCTCCGCCGCGAAGGCGGCCATCGCGGCCGGCGCGGCGGCCAGGCTGAGGTGCATCTCCGCCGTGCAGCGCCCCAACTCCGCGATGGCCTCCAGCGTCGTGGCCAGCGCCGCCCGTGCTTCCGGGGAAGCGCCTCCGTCCCGCGCCGCGGCGCGCAGCGCCCGCAGCACCCACTCCCAGCCGTCGCCGTCATTGGCGACATAGCCCTGGAAAATCCCGACCGTCCAAATCGTCCCGATTTCGCCGTCCGCTGGCGTCGCGCCGCCGCCGCTGGCGCCGCCGCCGCTAGGAAGATACTCGATCGTTCCCGCCAGCGGCGGGACCAAATGCGCGCCGCCGCGCGCGGTCAAATATCCCGTCACCTCCGCGTCCGGGTTCACTCCCGGCGCCAGCCGCCGAAAGCACTTCAGCAGCAGCCGCGTCGTCCCGCCCGCATCGGCATACAACACCGTCGAGTTGCTCTGTTCCGCCTGCGACAGCCGCGCCCGTCCGGCCACGAGCGCGGCCATGTCGGGAAAATCCCGCTCCAAGCTGGGACTGGCGTGGAACACGAACACGCCATGCTCGCCGCCCACCCGCCGTTCGGAGCGCAGCGCCGCCAAACACGCCGCCGCGAACTCCGGCGCCGCCATGGCGTCGCCCAGCCATCCCCGCGCGCCGTCCAGCACCTGGGCGGCCGGCGCCGCCGGTTCCGTCTGGCTCCAAACCGCCGGCGTCCAATACGCCGCCCCGGCGCCGCCCGACAAATCCACCTGCGCGATGGCCAGCAGCAGTCCCGGTCCCGTGCCGGCCGCCGGCGGCGCCAGCCAGGCGGTATCCCTCAGCCGTACTGCCTCGATCGCCCGGTTCTTGTCCGCAAACCATCGCCGCGGCGGCAAATAGGTCGGCAACGCCTCCGCCCACCGGCCCACGATCTCTCGCGGTGCTTCCACTCCGCTGGCCATGCCTTGATCATAGGTCGCCGGCCCGCGCCCTTGCCACCCGCCCGCACGCGATTCCCGACTCCGCCGGGGCCGCTGGATCCAATCTCGGGGGACCCAGGCCCCGCGCTCGGGCCGCCGCATCAAATGAAATCTACGTCGCGCGGAGGCCCCGTTTTTTCCAGGGGGCAAAGCAGCTGCGGGAAGGCCGAGAAAATCTCCGCGCGCCCGCGGCGCGCAAGCGGCGCTCCGCGCCGCGCCGAGGACAGCCGCGCTCCGCGCCGCGCCAAAAGGAGCCGCGCTCCGCGCCGCGCCGAGGACAGCCGCGCTTCGCGCCGCGCCCGTGAAAGCCGCGCTCCGCGCCGCGCCGAGCAAGGCAGGACGCCCCGCCGCAGGCGGGGCTGGGGCCCGCGCCTATCCATAGGTGCCAGTACACTGAGCTATTGCTGGCGCCCAGCCGGATTGGCGCCGGCGTCTCCGTTCCCGCAGTCCGCCGCCACATTCCCATGGCTCCCTGGCTCGCCCCTCACGCTCGCGACGTTGCGGTGGCGGTGGTCTTCGCCGTCAGCTACTTTGTCTTCGCCGCCGGCCGCCTGCCCGGAACCCAGATTCGCCGCTCGGCGATGGCGGTCATCGGCGCGGCGATGATCTTCCTGCTCGGCGCCCTGCCCGCCCGCGCCGCCATTGCGGCCGTGGATTTTCCCACGCTGGTTCTCCTCTTCGCCATGATGATCATCGCCGCGGCGCTGCATCGGGCGGGATTTTTCGACTGGATCGTCGCCGTCATCGTCGCCCGCGTCAAGCCCGGCCAACTGCTGCCCGCGGTTATCTTCACCGCCGGCATTCTCTCGGCGTTCCTGGTCAACGACGTCGTTTGCTTGGTGCTCGCGCCGCTGGTGCTGCAAATCGCCAAGGCCATGCGCCGCGATCCGGTGGCGTATTTATTGGCGCTGGCCACGGCCTCGAATATCGGCGGCCTGGCCACTATCACCGGCAATCCGCAGGACATGCTCATCGCTTCCGTCTCCGGTATCGGCTATCGCGCCTACCTCTTCCACCTGGCGCCGGTGGCCATCGCCGGACTCTTCCTGGATTGGGCGTTCATTCAATGGCTGGAGCGCCCCATGGGCTTGGCGCCGGAGCCGGCCTCCGCTGGTGGCGCGGGCGTGTCCCGTGCCGCCGGCGAGATGGCCGGGACCGGCCGCTCCGCTCCGGTCCCCGCGTCCGCGATCTCGGCGGCGGCATCCGGCGCCGCTTTGGGCCGCGACGCCGGGCGCGTCGCGCCGGCGCCCGCCGCCCAGCCGCACGCTGCGCCGCCGGAGAATCCCTTCCCCGCGCTGGCCCCGGATGATCAGATCACCCGCCGCCTGCCGCGGCAGTTCGACCGCGGCATGCTGCCCGCGCTGGTCATCGTGGCCTTGGTGCTGGCCGGCTTTTTGCTCGGCATTCCCCCCGCCGTGGCCGCCATTTCCGGCGCCGCCCTGCTGCTTATTTCCCGCCGCCATGACGCCGGCGAGCTGTACCGCCAGGTGGATTGGAGCCTGCTGCTGCTGTTCATCGGCCTGTTTCTGATCATTGCCGGCGCCGAGCAGGCCCATCTGCTGGGCTGGCTGGCCGGCTGGGCGGAAAGCCCGCTGCTGCGCCACGCCGCCCTCTTCACCGGTTTCGTCGCCCTGCTATCCAACCTGGTCAGCAACGTCCCGGCGGTGATGCTGCTCCGCGCGCCGGTCGCCCATGTCCTGCATTCCAATCGCGATTGGCTGCTGTTGGCCGCCGCCAGCACCCTCGGCGGCAATCTCACTATTACCGGCTCCATTGCCAACTTCATCGTCGTCGAGGGCGCCCGCCCCGCCGCCAACATCGGCTTCTGGCGCTATCTCCGCGTCGGCGCTCCCATTGCGATCGCCACCCTCGTCCTGGCCGTCATCCTGCTCCATTTCAACCTCTAACCCCGGCCGCGTCTCGCTGGGGCGACCGGCCCGGCCGGGAAGAGTTCAATTCCCTCGGAAGCGGCACGGCCTTCGCACGGGCGGCTGCGAATGAATCTGCCGTCCGCTGCGCGCCCATTGGCTACACTGTTGGCATGACGAAAGGTCCCGGACCCTGCGTTGGGGCGCAGCGCGACCTGCGGGCCAAATTCATTGAGGCCCGCAGGGCGCAAGCCCGGCCCGCCGATCGGGTGATCCGGGAACTCATGCGCGATGACGTTGGGCGCTACGGAGCGCCGGCCGC
>JAKAUF010000120.1 GCA_021827785.1 Acidobacteriota bacterium
GGGGAGTGACAGCCAGGCGGCGTGACCTGTCGCGGTTTGTCGGGGCACCGAGCCCGGGAGCGCTATGCGAGGAAGATCAGGCAGGCGGGCGTTGGCGCCGGAATGGAATGGCCGGTGAAATGGAGCAGGCCATCGTCTGGGCTGATGCGGAAGCAGGTGATGTTGTCCGTGTGCTGGTTGCAGGCAAACAGGAACCTGCCGCTGGGCTCGATGGCGAAGCTGCGCGGGTAGCCGCCCATGGTGGGGCTTTCGCCCAGGAAGGCGAGGCGGCCATCGGGGCCGATGGCGAAAGCGGAAATCGCGTCGTGCAGCCGGTTGGCGGCATAGAGCACGCGGCCGGAAGGGCCGAGTGCAACGTGCGAGGCGAAGTTGGCGCCGGTGAATCCGGGCGGCAGCGCGGAGATGGTTTGCTCTAAGCGCAGCGTTCCCTGGGAGGAATCGTAGCGGAAGAAGGCGACGGTGGACGCCGCTTCCTGCAAGCAGTACAACCAGCGCCGGTTGGGATGGAAGACGAAGTGGCGCGGGCCGGCGCCGGGCGGCAGGGAGACAAACGGCTGCGCCGCCACGGGCGTGAGTTGACCGGTTTCGTGGTCCGGTTGGTAGCTGAAGATGCGGTCGCGGCCGAGGTCGGTGGCAAGGACGAAGCGGTTATCGGGATCCGCCTGGATCATGTGCGCGTGGGGCTCGGAATGGGCGCCGCTGGCGGCGCTGCCGGAATCCGCGCCGGCTGCGTGCGCGCCGCCTGCGGCGCTAGCGGCATTACGCACGCAGACCGCGTCGCCGAGCGAGCCGTCGTCATGCACGGGAAGTACGGCGACCGCGCCGCCGACGTAGTTGGCGACGAAGGCCCATTGCCCGGTGGCGTCCAGGCTGATGTGCGCGGGGCTTGCGCCTCCCGAGGCGACGGTGTTGAGCGGGCGCAGGTCTCCCGTGGCGCGGTCCACGGCGAAGGCGCTGACCGAGCCGCCGCCGCCGGCGTAGTTCTCGATTTCGTTGACGGCGTAGAGAAAGCGCCGGGAGGGATGCAAGGCCAGCCACGAGGGGTTGGGCGTTGAGGCGGCGAGCCGGCGGTTGGAGAACGCGCCCGTGCGCGGGTTCACCTCGAAGCAGTAAATGCCCTCGCCGTTCTGGTGTTCGCTTGGGGCGCCGGTGTACGTGCCGAGATAGGCCAATACCTGGCCGTGCGATGAGTTGGTTTCCATGGCCAAAGAACGAGTGTGAACCGGGTCGCGGGGCCGCGCCTTTTGCCCGGGGGGCAAAGCAGTTGCGGGAAGGCCGCGAAGCTCCCCGCCGGCGGCGGGGCTGGCGCCCGCGCCTATCAATAGGCTCGGCGCGCCGAATCAGGCCCGGGGGCTTTTGTAGGCGACGCAGTCTATTTCCACCTTGCAGTCCACCACCATGCTGGAGACGACGCAGGCGCGCGCGGGCGGATGTTCGCCGAAGAATTCGCGAAAGACCGCGTTGAACCCGGAGAAGTCGCGCGGATCATGCAGCCAAACGCCACAGCGGACCACGTGTTCCGGGCCATATCCTGCCTCATTGAGGACGGCGACCAGATTCTGAATGGCCTGGCGCGCCTGGACCGTGATGCTGCCCGTGACCAGTTCACCGTTGACCATGGGCACCTGGCCGGAGACGTACAGCCACCCATCCGCCTCCACCGCCCGCGCGAAAGGAAGATGCTGGCCTCCCGTGCCCTTGCCGCCTGCAACGCCGTATCGTTTGAGACTCAATGCTGATCATCCTTTCGTGCCGTGATTGGTTTTGCGCGCCGTCATCCGGCTACTGAGTCCATTGGATAGGCGCCCGCGGCAAAAACCGGCCACGGCGATGGCCGGTCATTCCGCCCCGGCCGTAGGTTTGCACGCCGTTGACCCATACTGCTTCGATTCCCCGCGCGGGCCGCTGGGAGCGGGTGAAGGTGGCGGCGTCCAAGATGCGGTCCGCATCGAAGAGGACGAGATCGGCGAAATATCCGGCGCGAACCGCGCCACGGTGGTGCAGGCCGAATTGCCGCGCCGGCAGCCAGGTCATTTTGCGGATGGCCTGGGGCAGGGAAAAAAGCCTTTCCCGGCGGCAGTAGCGGCCAAGCACCCTGGGGAAGGCGCCCCAGAGGCGGGGATGGGGACGAGGATCGTGGGGGAGGCCATCGGAGCCGATCATCGTCGCCGGATGCTGGAGGAAGCGGCGCATATCCTGTTCCGACATGCCGTGATAGATGGCGCCGGCGGGCTGGAGTTGGCGCGCGGCGTCCATCTGCGGCAGGTTCCACAGTTCCGCGATGCGCGCCAGCGTGCGGCCGGCGACCTCGGGATGCGGTTCGCTCCAGGTGATGGTGATGCGGACGCGCTCATCCACCTGTCCGAGGTCGAGGGTGCTGGAGCTGGCCGCGTAGGGATAGCAATCCCAGGCGATGGGCTGGCCGGCGCGCGCCGGGCCCAGAAACGCGAGGACCTCCTCGGCGCGTCCCCAGTTGTCCACGCCGGCGCACTTGAGGTGGGAGACTACGACCGGAACGTTGGCGGCGCGGCCGAGCTCGCAGGCCTCCCGCAGCGCATCGAGGATGGCGTGGGCTTCGCTGCGCAGATGGGTGGCGTAGACGCCGCCGGCGGCGGCGACGGGCCGCAATAGCGCGAGCACCTCCCGCGCCGTGGCGGCGCGGGCGTTGGCGTAGGCGAGGCCGGTGCTGAGGCCGAGCGCGCCGTGGTCCAGGGCCTCCTGCAACTGGGCGCGCATGGCGGCGATCTCGCGGGGAAGCGCGGGGCGGTCGAGGCGGTCCAGGTGATTGGCGCGGAGCGCCGTGTGGCCGACGAGCGCGGCGACGTTGACGGCGGGTTGGGCGCGGTTGACGGCGGCGACATAGGCTGCGAAGCGCGGATACCGGAAGAGGGATGCGCCGCCGAGGAGGTTCATGGGATCGGGCGGCGCGCCGCGCAGGGTGACGGGCGCGGCGGAGATACCGCAGTTGCCGGCGATGACGGTAGTGACTCCCTGCGTGATCTTGGGCAGCATCTCCGGGGCTTCGATGACGCTGGTGTCGTCATGCGTGTGGGTGTCTATGAAGCCGGGGGTGAGCGTCAGGCCGTCCGCCGCAATGGCGGTGCGGGCCTGCATGGCCAGCGCCGGGCCCACGGCGACGATGCGTTCGCCGCGAATGGCGACATCTGCTATGGTCATTTGCAGGCTGGCGCCGTTGATGACCTGAGCCTGACGGATCAGGGTGTCGCATTGGGAGAGCGCCGGCATTTGGGACCTGGATCGAGTATCACCC
>JAKAUF010000057.1 GCA_021827785.1 Acidobacteriota bacterium
GGCGCTCCGCGCCGCGCCAATTAAAGCGGGACGCCCCGCCGCAGGCGGGGCCGGGGCCCGCGCCCATCAACGTGGCTGCGCCGCGCATCCCGCGCACGCGCTCCGAAAAGCGGGCGAGGCCGCCCGCGCCCCCAGGAAGGCCACGCCGCGGCGACGCCGGCGATCAGGCGCTGAGCGTGGCGTGAATGCGCAGTTCCGTTCCCTCGCCGGGCGCGGAATGAATGGCGAGTTCGCCGCCCACGCCGTGCAGGCGTTCCCGCATTCCGGCCAGTCCCAGGCCGTGGTTGTGATGGCATTGGCTGGGCTCGAAGCCCTTGCCGTTGTCCCGCACGGTCATTTCGACCGCGCCGGCGGAGTGCTGGAGCTCGATCCGCACCTGCGTGGCGCCGGCATGCTTGGCGATGTTGTTCAGCGCCTCTTGCGCCGCGCGGTACAAGGCGGTTTCCAGGGCGGGTGGCAGCCGTGGCCCCGCCGAACCCGTGACCGCGATGGCTATGCCGTAGCGCTGCTGGATGCCTTCGGCCAAATACTCCAAGGCGGGGCGCAGGCCCATGTCATCCAAGATGGTCGGCCGCAGCTCGTGGGATAAGCGCCGGAGCTGGCCTTCGACGCCGGCGAGCAGGGCGCGCACGGTGGTGAAGGGCTCGCGCTGCGCCGCCGGCAAGCGCCCGACGGCGCCGTCCAAGGCAATATACACGGCGGCCAGCATCTGTCCCGCCTCGTCGTGCAGCACGTGCGCCAGGCGGCGAGTCTCGTTCTCCAACTGCTCGTTAATGCCGCGCAGCGCGGCGTTGGACTCGCGAAAGCCGCGCAGCATCATTTCAAAGGGCGAAAGCGCCTCCAGCAGAAAGCGTCCCGCCGCGGCCATGCGCCGCCGCCGCTGGACGTCATCCCCGTCTTCCGCCAAGGCGAGCAGGGCGCGGTGGTGGATTTCGGCGATTTCCAGCACGCCGGCGCCGGCGGACAAGACCGTGCGGCCGAGTTCATAGGCGTCGGCCAGCGCCGCTTCGCCGCCTCGGCCCTCGGTATAGGCGCGGAGGGCGCGGAGGTAGGCGTCGGCGGTTTCCTCGGGGGCGGGCATGGGGGCGGCGGGCGGCTAGCCGGTGGCGCGAGCGTGGCCCAGATAGCGGGCGACGGCGACGACGGCGTCATCGTGGGGAAGGGCGAATTGCTGCATCAGATGAGCGGCGGTTTCGGCCGGAGACAGGGGAGGAGGCGGCGCGTTGGTCCATGCCGGCGCCAGGCCGTCACTGGCGAAGATCAGCCGGTCTCCCGCGGCGATCGGCACGATCGCCGCATACAGCGGCGGGAGGTGCGTTCCCAAGATGCCGCCGCGGAGCAACAGGGCCTCGCTGGCCGGCAGTTCGGGACCGCGCTCCACGGCGCGGATCAGCCGCGCCTGCACGTTGCCGACTCCGACCCAAGTCAGCGTATCGTCCAGATGGCGGATGACGCCCAGGCTCAGGACCGCGCCGCGCGTGCCGCGCAGGGCTTCATGCACCGCGCGGACCAGGGGAATGACCGCTTCCTCGGCGTACCGCCGCACGGCCACCACCGCTTGCGCCGCTACCGCCGCCGCCTCGGGGCCATGGCCGAGCGCGTCCACGGCGGCGATCAGGCAGCCGTCGGCGCGCTTGACGACGATCACGGCATCGCCGCTGTTGCGCTCGCCGGGAAAGGCGCGCCGCGCTTCGGCCCATTCCAGAATGCCCGCCGTGACGCCTTGGCGGGCGGGCGCTGTTACCGTGTCCATCGCCGCACCGTCACCGTGGTTCCCCGGCCCGGGCGAGACTCAATCTCAAACTCATCCATCAGCCGCTTGACGCCGGGCAGGCCGAGCCCGAGGCCGCCGGAGGTGGAAAAGCCGTCGCGCATGGCTTGGGGAATGTTGCGGATCCCCGGGCCTTGGTCGCGGGCCACGATTTCGATGCCGCGCCGCTCCATTTGCTCGACGTGGCCGATTTCGATCTCCCCCGAGCCCGCATACAACACAATATTGCGCGCCAACTCGGAGATCGCGGTGGCGATCAGCGCCAAGTCGGATGCGGAAAACCCCAGCAGGGAAGCGATCTCCCGGCCACGCTGCCGCGCGATCACCACGTCGGCGTCGCTGCGCACTGGGACGTGTTCAGGGTAGGTCACGGCGAGTTTCGGGGTCGGCGCCCTCGGGCGCGGGTTTGGCCCGGCGCCGTTCCCGCGGTTCCTCCCGCGGTAACACGAACGGCGGCCGCGTGACCGCCAACGGCCATCCGGGACGCGGCGCAACCGAGGCCGGGCGGCCCGCCCCCGCCCGGGTGGATGGAAGCGGGCGGGTTGCTCCCAACCGCCGCGTCCGCTCGTTCAAATAGGCCAGCCCCTCCTCCAAGTCGAGGGCGGTCGCCACGCCCTCCAGCGTCAGGCCCAACTGCACCATGGCGAAGGCCAGATCCGGATGGATGCCCACGATGACGGTCTCCGCGCCGCGGAATCCGGTCATGTGGGCGATGTCGCGCAGCGTGCGCGCGGCAAACGAATCGAGCACGTCCAAGGACGTGACGTCCACGATCACGCCGCGGGAGCGGTGCCGGCCCACCTGCTCCACCAGCGAACGCCGCAGCTTGTTCAGGTCAGCGTCGTTCAGCGCCGCCTGAATAGTGGCGATGAGAAACGGGCCCTGCTTGAGTACGGGTACGTCCACGTTGGCCTTATGGAATCAGCTCCATGGCCCGGCGCCGCTAGGGCTCGGCCACCTCGGTGAAGGGCACAACCTTGTAGCCGAGCAGGCGTTCCGCCTCCTCGATGCCGCCTTGCAGGTCGCCGACGGTGGTCATCTTGGCCAAATCCACGCCGATGGTGACCAGCGTCTGCGCGATCTCCGGCGACAGGCCGGTGACGATGGTGGTGGCGCCGAGCAGCCGCGAGGCCTCCACCGTCTGCACCAAGTGGTTGGCGACGGTGGCGTCCATGGCCGCCACGCCGGTGATGTCAATGACCACCACCTTGGCGCGGTTGGTGCGGATGCCGCGCAGCAGCTGCTCGGTCAGCTGGCGCGCGCGCTGCGGATCAATGACGCCGATGATGGGCAGAATCAGCAGCCGCTCCCGCACCGGCAGCACGGGCGTGGACAGCTCCCGGATGGCCTCTTCCTGCTGGCGGATGATGCGTTCGCGTTCCTTGACGAAGCCGACGGCCACGGTGTTGGCGATGCGGTTGGCGGCGGGCTCATAGGCGTCGAGGATGCGGTTCAGCTTGTTGAGGTCCGCCTGGTAGGTGGCGAACAGGGAGCGCGCC
>JAKAUF010000434.1 GCA_021827785.1 Acidobacteriota bacterium
CCTGCCACCGCGGCTCGAACCACCCCGATGGGATTCCGCCGCTGCCCGGCGTCGCCGCGGCCCCGGGCCTGCATCCGCCGCAGGGCCAAACCGCGCTGCAAATTTATCAGCGCTATATCGCCGCCATCGGCGGCCAGGCGGCCATCGCCCGCGTGCAAAGCCTGGATGCGGCCGGCACCTTTACCGGCATGAACGGCCAAGCCGTGCCGCTGCAAGTCAGCTGGAAAGCGCCGGCGCCGCAATCGGAAGCCTTCGCCCATTTCACCTCCTCCGGCGGCGGCCTGCCGCATTGGTGGATGCAGGAGCTGACCGGCCGTTTGAAGGCCCAGCACGCCGCGTTCATTCCGGCGCTGGATTTAACCCAGCGCTTCGCCCATCTGCGCGTGCGCGGCGGCGCCAAGATTGACGGCCGGCCGGCGTATCGGGTGATGGCCTTCGGCAAAGGCGGCTTCGAGCAGTTGTATTTCGATGTCCAGACCGGATTGCTGCGGCGCGTGGTCACCTACCAGCGCTTGCCCGTCGCCATGTTGGGCCAGGCGACGGACTACGGCGATTACGTCGCGGCCAATGGCGTGAAAACGCCGCGGCTGATCCGCATCACCGATCCCAGCGACAGCACCACCTTCCGCTTCACCCGCGTGACCGTCGGCGAATAGCCGGCCCGGCAGTTCGGGCCGGCGGGGCTGCGCCCGCGGCGGAGCCCGCGCTGCGCCTGTCCGCGCGCCGGGAATATCCGGTGAATGCACGCTCGACGGGCCGCCCAGCTGCCCGCGGCGTTTAGCCCCGATCGCCGGGCACGCTAAAATGGCAGCAATGGATCCCGCACCCTCAGGATTCGCGCGGGCGGGGCGGGCTGCGGCTTGGCTGCTCAGCCGCCGGGCCCGCGGCAGCGGCGGGGGCGTCGTTGCCGGGGCGGCGGCGACCGCGGTCAGGGGCGTGGCCCGTCACGTGGCCGCCCTGTTGCGCCAACTGCTGCTGCAACTCACCGGCGTTGCCTTCGCCTTTTTCGCCCTGGGCTTCGGCTATCACGGCATCGAAACTTGGCGGCAATTTGAACGTCACTCCCCGCTGGCGGGCAACGGCGATACCGTCGTGGTCGGGGAACTCGCGCTGGCGCTGGTGTTCGCCTACTTCTCCGTCAGCTCCTTCCTCCGCGCCGGCCAAGCCCGCGCCCGGCGGCGCTAGGGATCGCCGGCCACCATGGCGGATTTCCCAGAGAACAATCCCGACGGCGTGTTCCGCCCCGCCGACCTGGCCGGCCAGGATCCCGCCGCAACCCTGGGCGAACCCGGCCGCTATCCCTTCACCCGCGGCATCCACGCCACCATGTATCGCGGCCGCGCCTGGACCATGCGCCAGTACGCCGGCTACGCCGGCGCGGCCGAATCCAACCGCCGCTATCACTACCTTCTGGCCCAAGGCGCCACCGGTCTTTCCGTGGCCTTCGACCTGCCCACTCAGATCGGCCTGGACAGCGACGATCCGCTGGCGCGCGGAGAAGTGGGCCGCGTCGGCGTCGCCATCGCCACGCTGGGGGACATGGAGGAACTGACCGCCGGGCTGCCGCTGGAACGCGTCTCGGTGTCCATGACCATCAACTCCACCGCCGCCATTTTGCTGGCCATGTACGTCGCCGCCGCCAAACGGCGCGGCATGGACCCGCGGCGGCTGAGCGGCACCGTGCAGAACGACATCCTGAAGGAGTACATCGCCCGCGGCACCTACATCTATCCCCTGGCGCCGGCGATGCGCCTGGTCACCGACCTCTTCGAATACGCCTCGCGCGAACTGCCCGCCTGGAACACCATCTCCATCTCCGGTTATCACATGCGCGAAGCCGGCTGCACCGCCGCCCAGGAGCTGGCCTTCACCCTCGCCAACGGCATCACCTACGTGCGCGCGGCGGTGGAGCGCGGCTTGGCGGTGGATGACTTCGCCCCCCGCCTGTCGTTCTTCTTCAACGCCCACAACGGCCTCATCACCGAGGTGGCCAAGTTCCGCGCCGCCCGGCGCATGTGGGCGCGGCGCATGCGGGAAGAGTTCAGCTCCGCCCAGCCCCGCTCCTGGGCCTTGCGCTTCCACGCCCAAACCGGCGGCTCGACGCTGACCGCGCAGCAGCCCCGCGTCAACCTGGTGCGCACCGCCTATCAGGCGTTGGCGGCGGTGCTCGGCGGCGCCCAGTCGCTCCATGCCAACTCCTTCGATGAGGCCCTCGGCCTGCCCACCGAGGAGGCGGCCTTGTTGGCCGTGCGCACGCAACAGGTGCTGGCGCATGAGGCCGGCGTCACCGAAATCGTGGACGCCCTCGGCGGCAGCTACGCGGTCGAGACCCTCACCAACCGCCTGGAGCAGGAGGCGGAGGATTACCTCGCCCGCATCCACGCCATGGGCGGAATGCCGCGCGCCATCGAAACCGGCTACGTGCAGCGGGAGATTCAAAACGCCGCCTACGCCTACCAGCGGCGGGTGGAAAGCGGCGAACAAGTCGTCGTCGGCGTCAACCGGTTCACCGAAGACGGCTCCGACTCCGCGCCCGGCGCCTCGGTCCCGGTGCTGCGCATTGATCCCGCCGCGGAACAGCAACAGATTGCCCGCCTCGAAGCCTGGCGCAAGGCGCGGGATGCCGCCCGTTGCCGCGTGGCCCTGGACGAACTCCGGGCGGTGGCCCAAGGCGCCGGCAATCTTCTGCCTCCCATCCTGGCCGCGGTCGAGGCCGGCGCCACCACCGGCGAAATCGCCGGCTGCCTGCGGCAAACCTTCGGCGAATACCATGAGGCGGTGACGGTATAATCGGCGCGGGGCAATCCGGGTTGCGGCTGGAGGGCATAACCGCGCAAGCCGGCGACTTTCGCCTGGGCCCGATCAGCGCAGCCGTCCCCGCCGGCCAGCGCTTGTGGCTCCTTGGCCCCACCGGCAGTGGAAAGAGTTTGCTGTTGCAGGTCATCGCCGGCATCGTGCCGCGGACCGCCGGACAGTTGACATGGAACGGAACGGCCTTCGGCGATTGGCCGCCGGAAGCCCGCGCCAGCGGCTGGGCGCCGCAAGATGCGTTGCTGTTTCCCCACCTGAACGGCCGGCAAAACGTAGCCTTCGGCGCACCGCGGCAGCCCACCGCCGGGCCGGAGTGGGAGGCCCTGATAGCGGCGTTGCAAATTGGCCCGCTTTTGCTCCGCGCCCCGCGCGAACTCAGCGGCGGCGAGCAGCAGCGGCTGGCCCTGGCGCGAGCCCTTTGGCGGCGGCCCAATCTGTTGCTTTTGG
>JAKAUF010000427.1 GCA_021827785.1 Acidobacteriota bacterium
GAAAATGGCGGTGGCGTACAACTCATGGTTCGGGATGCGGGTGCTGAACAACGCCGCCACCAGCAACGGAACCAAGAAGATCCGCGACAACGTAAGCGTGTTGGGCAGGTTCAATCGCTTGCTCCGCGGGTTGCGGTCCCCACTCTCATTTCAATACTACCCGTCTGCTGCGTCAAACCGGCGCGTCCAACCGGGTAGTTGGTGCGCCGACCGCCACACGCCGCCTCGGCCAAAAGCCTCAGGTCAGCCCGCGATCCGGGCGGGAAACATCGCTGCGCTATAGTAAAGCTTGAGCCGGGTTGGTCTGGGTCCGGGCTTTTCGCCACAATCCGGAGGTGCTCCCATCGCGGCACGCCGGGTCCAGGGCCGGTGCGGCGGGAATGCCCCCGGCGCAACGCGGGGCAAGCCGAGCCGAGACGGCGTTCGGGATTCGGAGCGGAACGCCGCGGCATCGGGACCATCGCTAGCGCGCCATCGAATCGCAGCTTGGTGAGCGCCCGCCAGACCGCCGCCAGCCCGGGAAAACCATATGCCACGCCAAGAGGAGACCAGCGCCGCCGCCCCCAGGATTCACCGCCTGTTGCCCGCCGCCGCATTGCCGGGCGGCGATCTGCGCATTGAGGGCGAGGGATTGGCGCCGCGGGGCTCGGCGCTGCCGGTGGTGCAATTCGGCGAAATGAACGGGCCGATTTCGGTCAGTTCCGAACATGCGCTGATGGTGCGGGTGCCGGAAGGCGCGCTATCGGGCAGCGTGCAGGTGCGCCCGGCGGGCGGCAGCAACGGCGTGATCAGCAACGATCTGCACGTGGATATCGCGGTCCCGATCAGCGAAGAGCTGCACCCGGTGGCCAATCCCGTGGTGGACCGGCAGGGAAATATCTACGCGACGTTTAGCGGCGCGCGAGGGCAGAGCGTGCCGGTCAGCCTGTTCCGCATTGACACCAACTACACGGTGAAGCCGCTGACGGCGGCGGTGCTGAATCCCACGGGCCTGGCGCTGGATCGGGAAGGGGCGCTGTTCGTCAGCAGCCGCCATGAAGGCTCCGTGTATCGCGTCGCGGTGAACGGCGTCGCCGTCACCTATGCCGAGGGCATGGGCGTGGCCACGGGCCTGGCCTTCGATGCCATGGAGAATCTCTACGTGGGCGACCGCAGCGGGACCATCTTCAAGATTGACCGCGAGCGCAAGACCTTCGTCTTCGCGACGCTGGAGCCGAGCATCGCGGCGTATCACTTGGCTTTCGGGCAGGATCATTTTCTGTACGTCAGCGGTCCCACCACCTCCAGCTTCGACACCATCTGGCGGATCAGCCCGCAAGGCGTGGTGGAACCGTATTTCCGCGGACTGGGGCGGCCGCAAGGGCTGGCCTTCGACCGCGAAGGGCGCCTCTATGTCGCCGCATCACTGCGCGGACGGCGGGGCATCGTGCGCA
This sequence comes from Acidobacteriota bacterium, assembly GCA_021827785.1. GTDB lineage: Bacteria > Acidobacteriota > Terriglobia > Terriglobales > SCQP01 > JAKAUF01. The sequence continues at coordinate 1,434 of JAKAUF010000427.1, forward strand.
TCACGCCGAACCGGGAGGCGGAGCTGGTGATCAGCGGTTACAATTTGGTCGGCTTGGCGTTTGCTCCGGGGCCGGCGATGATTCTGGCTACCGGCTCGTCCTTGTTCCATCTGGACTGGCCGGCCGCGGGCATGACGCTGCCCCCCGAGCCGTAAGCGAGCCAGAACGTTGCCGCCCGATTCCTCTTCCCACGCCGGACCGGCAGGCGCGCCGCAGGCGGGCGCCGTGATGGCGGGGATCGCGGCGGGGATCGTGGCGGAGATCATCGCCGCCGGTTCGGAACTGCTGACGCCTTTCCGCCTGGACAGCAACTCGCTGTATCTGACGGCGGAGCTGAATGCGCTGGGGGTGGCGTGCCGCCGCAAGCAGGTGGTGGGGGACCGCCAGGAGGATTTGGCCGGGGCCATGCGCGAGGCGCTGGGCCGCGCCGATCTGGTGTTCGTGACCGGCGGCTTGGGACCGACCGACGATGACGTGACGCGGCCGGCGGCGGCGGCGGCGACAGGGGCGGCGCTGGTGGCCGAGGCCGGGCTGGCCGAGAGCCTGCGGCGGCGCTTCGCGGCGCGGGGATGGGCCATGCCGGAGCGCAATCTGCGGCAGGCCGAGCGGCTGGACGGCGCGGAGATTCTTCCCAATCCCAATGGCTCGGCGCCGGGCCAATGGCTGGCGCTGCAACAGGCCGCGCTCTGCCTGCTGCCCGGGCCGCCGCGGGAGTTGCGGCCAATGTGGACGGCGGAGGTGGCGCCGCGCGTGCAGCGTTGGTGCGCCGCCCGGGGTTTGGCGCCCGTGCCCTTGGCCGCGCGGCAGTTGACCGTAGCCGGGCGCCCCGAATCCGGCGTGGATGAGATCGCGGCGCCGATTTATGGCCGCTATCCGGAGGTCGAGACGACCATCTTGGCCGCATCGCCGGGGGAGATCGAGCTGCACCTGCGCGCGCCCGCGCCGCTGTCGGCGCGGCTGGAGGCGTTGCTGGCGGAATTGGCGGCGGCGCTGGCGCCGGCGGTCTTCACCACCCGCGGGGAACCCTTGGAAGCGGTGGTCGGCGCGCGGCTGCGGGCGCGCGGGCAGACGCTGGCGGTGGCGGAAAGCTGCACCGGCGGGCTGCTGGCGGGACGCGTGACCGCCGTCGCCGGCGCGTCGGATTATTTTCCCGGCGGCGTCGTCAGCTACGGCAATGAGGTGAAGGCGCGGGAGCTGGGAGTTCGCCGCGAAACGCTGGAGGCATTTGGCGCCGTCAGCGCGGAATGCGCCGCGGAGATGGCCGCCGGACTGCGGCGGCGCTGGGGCGTGGATTGGGCCCTGGCCATTACCGGCATCGCCGGTCCCGGCGGCGGCAGCGCGGAAAAGCCGGTGGGCACGGTTTTCATCGCCCTGGCCGGACCGGAAACTTGGCGGGCGGAGCCCGAAGTCCAGCGCTGCCGCTTGTCGGGGGAACGCGACCGCATCCGGCGCTGGAGCACCACCCTGGCCCTGGAAGCGCTGCGCCAAGCGCTGGGAGACGGACCCGCGCAACCGGCGGGTTAAGCTCTGGCCGGCGGGTTGCGCGGCATGCAGGCGAGTCTGGGCCCGCGCCGCGTCGCTTGCCGGGGGCGGGCCGCGGCGTTCTCGCGTGCGCCGTCGGCGCACTGGGAATTTCGCGGCCTTCCCGCGCCTGCTTTGCACCCCGGGCAATCGGCGCGGTCCCCGCGACCGGAGAATCGGCGAACGACAGGCGGGGACGCCCACCCACCGCGGCGGCGGGGGGAACTTGCCTCCGGTAAACTGGTTGGGCGTGATTCGGGGCAATTTAGCGATGATCGGCGCCGGCGTCGG
>JAKAUF010000344.1 GCA_021827785.1 Acidobacteriota bacterium
AAACGCAAATCCAATTGCTTGGCGCGGGCCCCAGCGCGGCTGCCCACCCCGACGCGCGCCGCTGCGCGTTGGGGACCCCGGGTTCGCCGCACGTCCCGCTTACGCGCCAGCTGGGCCGGGGACCCCAGCCCGCCCCAGCCCAGCCGACGCGTCGCTCCACCCCAACGCGCGCCGCTGCGCGTTGGGGACCCCGGCTTTGGGGGCCGCGCCGCGTCGCTGCAGGGCGGGCCGCCGCGATTGCCAGCGCGCCTGCGGCGCGGGGGAATTTCGCGGCCTTTCCGCGCCCGCTTTGCCCCGAGCAAATGGCGCGGCCCCCGCGGGCGGCGAGCTGCGCCTTTTGGCCCGAGGGCAAGACAGGCGCGTACGCGGGACGCCCCGCCTGCGGCGCAGCCGGGCCCGCGCCCATCCGAGGGGTGACGGCGCCCGGGCCGGAGCTGGTTGATGGGCCTCCACGTGCAGCGGGTTCGGTGGGAGGAAATATGGCCGGCGACACTGTCGCATTCAAAAACATCCTGGTGATGACGGATTTCTCCCCCGCTTCCGACCGGATGCTGCGCTATGCGGCGGGCTGGGCCCGCGCTTCCGGCGCCATGTTGCACGTCGCCCATTTCATACGGCCCATGGCGTACGCGCTGGCGGGCGACGCCTATGGCGAGCTGATGAATCGTTTATGGCAGGACGGGCGCGAGGGGCTGGCGGCTCTGGACCAGAGCGAGATGCTGCGCGACATTCCCCATGCCACCTGGCTCGATCCGGGCGAAATCCTCGACGGCCTGCCGTCGCTGATTTCCGCCCACCAAGTGGACCTCGTTCTGCTGGCCAGTTCCGGCCGGCGGGGAGTGGGCAAAGTGCTGCTGGGTTCGACCGCCGAAGCGGTCTTTCGCACCACCGGCTGTCCCGTTCTAATCGTCGGTCCTGGCGTTGCCGATGCCCGCCTGCACGCGCCGGGGGTGGTATTGCTCGCCACCGATTTCGGCGCCGCCGCCAAGCGAGCGGCGGCCTATGCGTTCGCCGTGGCCCGGCAGCGGCACGCGCAACTCTATCTTTTGCATGTGCTGCGTCCGCCTGCCGAGGACTGCTCGCTGTGCAACGCGGAGGTCAATGCCGCGCAGACGCGATTGCTGGAGTTGGCGCCGCCCGGCGCGCGGCGAGCGGAACTCAACACCATCGTTCATTTTGGCCGGCCCGCGGAGGAAATCGTCAAGACCGCCCGCGAGCTCACCGCCGATCTGGTCGTTCTGGGCGCACGGCAGCCGCCCAAGTTCTCCTTGTACGCCGGCTGGGCGACCGCCTACGAGGTTCTCGGCGACGCCCCCTGCCCGGTGCTCACGTTGCGGGCGCCTGGCGGGCAGCCGGACCATGCGCAAACGCCCCAGCAACGGGCAGAGGGCAGGGACCAAACCACGGGAATCGCCTACAACAGCGCCCGATAAGGCGCGCGCTACCCGCGGAGCCCACAAGGGAGGCGGCGCGGTCCGTGGCGACGCGTCGGTGGGGCAATGCCCCAAGCCGAGCGCGCGCGGGGCAAAGCCCGGCGCCTAGCAACAGCCGAGCCGGGCGTGCGCGAGCGCCATTTTCCCCGAGTGGGTGATTTTCCCCGATGCTCATGGGTGGAATCACCCGATTCTGTGGATCGTTCGTAGGCCCCGCCCGTCGCAAACGGTGTAAACGCCATGGAATCAATAGATGCATGTTGGCCACCCGCTTGCTACTAGTTAAGGCGTAGACGTTCCACGGAGGCATCCATGATCAAGAAATCATTCGCAATCATCACCATTCTGCTGTTAGGGACGCTGGCGGCGTTCGCCGCTACGGGCTCGATCAGCGGCAAGATCTCTGGTATTCCCAAACCCCAAACCCTGCCCGGCGCTTTTCCCGCGCCGCCGGCGCCGGCCGTTGTGTATGCCGTGCCGCTGCCGGAGAAGCACTTCGCTCCACCCAAGAAGGTGTTCATCATCGACCAGAAGTACACGTCGTTCATTCCCCACGTTTCGGCGATCCCAGTGGGCGCGACGGTGAGGTTCAAGAACAATGACACCGTCAATCACAACGTCAACTGGAAAGCCATCGGCGCTGACAAAGCCCTGGCCAAGAATCTGGGCACCTTTCCTCCAGGGCAGGCGGCGACGTATACCTTCAAGCACGCCGGCGTGGTGCATCTGCAATGCTCGCTGCACCCCGACATGAGCGCCTGGATCTATGTCGCCCCGACTCCCTACGTCACGGTCAGCAAGAGCAACGGGAGCTACTCCCTGGCGAACGTTCCCGATGGCCGGTATCGTGTCGTCGCCTGGCACAGTGGCGCCAAGGAAGCCAGCCAAGTGGTGACCGTGGCGGATCACGCCGTGGTTAATCTGAAGCTGACGAAATAGCTCACCTTGGGACGGGCCCGGTACTGCCGGGCCCGCTTCCGTTTGCTGGCCAGCATCAGACCCCGGCCTTTGAGCCCTGACCCAAAGTGCAATGAAATTCTCGAATCCCTTCCGCATAGCAATGTTCGCCGCCAGTGCGGCGCTGTGTCTCGCCGGCGCGCCCCGCGTGTGGGCCATTCCCAGCTTTGCCCGTCAGACCGGGCTGCCGTGCAGCCGCTGCCACACCACCTTTCCCGAGCTGACCGAGTTCGGCCGGGAATTCAAGCTGAACGGCTATACCCTCAGCGGCAAGCACCGCAAGAAGATCACCGCTCCCAGCCAAAAGAACAAGAGCGGGCTCTGGATCAACAACAATTTGCCGATCTCGGTGATGTTCCAAATCGCCGACACGCTGGTCGCCAAGACTCAGCCGGGCACGCAGAACGGCAGCGTCGAGTTTCCGCAGCAGATGAGCCTGTTTCTGGCCGGCGAGGTCACGCCGCACCTGGGCACGTTCATGCAAGTCACCTACAGCGGCGCCGATGACCACTTTTCCATGGACAACACCGATATCCGCTATGTCGGATACGGCATGCTGGCCGGCAAGCAAACGGTCTACGGCTTGGATTTCAATAACAATCCCACCGTCGAGGATCTCTGGAACGATACCCCGGCCTGGGGCTGGCCCTTCGCATCCCCCGATTCCTCGCCCTCGCCCATCGCCGCGCCGATTCTGGATGGCGGTTTGGCGCAGGATGTCGGCGGCGCCGGCGGCTACATGATGTGGGATCACCACTGGTATGGAGACGTCACGCTGTATCGCTCCATGCACCTGGGCGGACCGCAGCCGCTGAATGGCATCGGCTTCGGCACCAACATCGCCGGCGTGGCG
>JAKAUF010000322.1 GCA_021827785.1 Acidobacteriota bacterium
CTGATCCAATACCCCGGCCTGGCGGCCAATTTGGCGGGCGACATTGGGCCCGCCACCGGCTTGGCGGGCGTGGCCAAAAATCGTCTCCTCGACCTGCCCCGGCGCCACCCCTGCGCGCTCCAGCGCCGCACGGGCCGCCACCGCGCCCAACGCCGCCGCGGTCTGCTGCCGCAAGGCTCCGCCAAAGCGGCCAATTGGCGTCCGTACCGCGCTCAGCAGGACGACATCCATTCAGTTACGGTACTCCCGGACAGGTGTTGTTCGGCCCGGTGTTTCGTTTAGTATATTGGCCGAAAGCGTATCGAGGCTCGGGTCATGACCGCAGAGGAAATGCTGGACCAAACCGAGGAAGGGATCCGCCGCCTGGGGGTCGAGTACGACGCTTTTTTCGGGGGCAGCAAGAAACGCCCGTCCGCTGACCTGCAATGGCGGGTGGAGAACTATTTTCGCATCCTGAGCGAGAACCCCGCGCTGAAATTTTCCCAGCGCTACCGCTGTAATCAGCTACAGCAGCGTTACGCCGTGTTCAAAAGCCTGTGGCGGCGCAAGATGGAGTTGAAAGAAGACGGCTGGCGGCGGCCCAGCGACCGCCTATTGGCCGTCGCCGGCGCCGGGGAGTCCTCCCGTTCCGTGGCCTTGGGCCAGCCCTGCGACGTGGAATTGGGCCATGGCGCCGAGGTGGACGCGGCCAATATCGAACGGCTCTACTCCGCCTTCCAAAAGGCTCAGGAACGCAGCAGCGGCGCCCCGGCTTCCGGCGCGGATTTTGACCGCTTCCGGACCTTGGTCGAGCGGCAAGCCGAGGCCGTACGCCAGCGCGAACATGCCGCCAACGTGCAAGCCAGCGTCACGCTCGAGGATGGCCGCGTCAAGCTGCGTCTGAGGCCGGGTCGCTAGGCTCAACCGGGCTCAGGGCCCTGCTTCCCGCCCTGTCTTGCTAGCATGGTCTTTCCATGCCTGCACGCCTTGCCCTGCTCTCGGTTTCCGACAAAACCGGCCTGGTGGAATTCGCCCGCCGCCTGACCGCCGCCGGCTTCGGGCTGGTATCCACCGGCGGCAGCGCGCGAGCGTTGCGTGACGCCGGCCTCGCAGTGCGCGATGTCGCCGAGCTCACCGGCTTCCCCGAAATGCTCGATGGCCGGGTGAAGACGCTGCACCCGGCGGTGCATGGCGGGCTGTTGGCGCGCCGCGACCAGCCGTCGCATCTGGAGCAAATCGCCGCCCACGGCATCGCCCCGATTGCGCTCATTGCCGTGAACCTCTATCCCTTCGAAGCCACGGCCGGCCGCCCGGACGCCAGCTTCGAGGATCTGATCGAGAACATAGATATCGGCGGTCCGGCGATGATCCGATCGGCCGCCAAGAACTTCTCCGCCGTGACGGTCATCACCACGCCCGAGGACTACGCCGCCGTCGCCAACGAAATCGAAACCCAGGGCGACACCTCCCTCGCCACCCGCTGGCGCCTGGCGCAGAAGGCCTATGCTCGCACCGCCGCCTACGACGCCGCCATCGCCGCCACGCTGGCCGGCCGCGACGCGCACGGCGCACCGGCGCCGGAGACGGCATTTCCCAACTCGCTGCAACTGCGCGGCGAAAAACGCCGCGACCTGCGGTACGGCGAGAATCCCCACCAGCACGCCGCCCTCTACGCCGACCCGGCGGTGCACGGCGGGTTAGCCCATGCCGAACCGCTGCAAGGCAAGGAACTTTCCTTTAATAACCTGGTGGACCTCCAGGCCTGCTGGGATCTGGCGCAGGAATTCACCGCCCCGGCCGTAGCCATCATCAAGCACACCAATCCCGCCGGCTGCGCCACCGGCGCGGACCTGGCCGAGGCCTACGCCCGGGCCCTGGCCTGCGATCCCGTCTCCGCCTTCGGCAGCGTGATCGGCCTCAACCGCCCGCTGGATGCCGCCGCCGCCGGCGCCATGCGCGAGCTTTTCATTGAGTGCATCGCCGCCCCCGGCTACACGCCGGAGGCGCGGGAAATTTTGGCGGCAAAAAAGAATCTGCGGCTGGTGGAGTTGCACCCGCCCGCTCCGCCGCAGCGCTTTCACCTCAAGCAAATCTCCGGCGGCTGGCTGCTCCAGGATCAAGACCAGGGGCTGCCCGAGCTGGAGCAGCTCAAAGTCGTGACCCGGCGGCCGCCCACCCAGGAGGAACTGGAGGCGTTGCGCTTTGGCTGGGTCGTGGCCAAGCATGTGAAGAGCAACGCCATCGTATTCGCCCGGCCCGGCCAGACCGTCGCCGTCGGCGCCGGCCAGATGAGCCGCGTGGACGCGGTCAAGATCGCCGCCTTGAAGGCGCAACTGCCGCTGGCGGGCTCGGTGCTGGCCAGTGACGCCTTCTTCCCCTTCCCCGACAGCATCGAAGAGGCGGCCCGCCACGGCATCACCGCGGTCATTCAGCCGGGCGGCTCGGTCAAGGACGCCGAGTCCATCGCCGCCTGCGACCGATTGGGGCTGGCCATGGTGCTCACCGGCCGGCGTCATTTTCGCCACTAATTTTCACCGTGCATCCGCCGCCGCGGCGGCGCGCCCATTGACCGCGCCGCGAAAATTACAGTAGCTTAGGAAAGTTCTGTGCGTCGGCTGGGGGCGGCGCTTGCTCATGACGAAAGCCGCTCAGCCGGTTCGGCTCGCCCGGATTTTCATGCGTTCTGTCGGTCTGCGTATGGTCGTGGCGCTACTGGCCGCCGCTGTCGGCGGCGGCCTGCTGACCGCCTGCGGCAATTCCACTCCCACCCTCACCATCAAGACGTCACCGGACCCGTTCTTTATCGCCAACGGCTGCACCTACTCAGCCAGCACCAGCTTCAAGTCGGGCTTGACGGAAGTTTGCACCGGCATTCTGCCCGCCACCATTGAGGGCACGCCGTATTCCATGGGCTTGCAGACCGACGCACCTGCCGTCAGTCCCGCGATCCCGGTGCAGGCCCCCAACATCAAGACGCCGATCACGTTCCAGCTGGCAACCGGCAGTTCCCTGCCGCCGGGCCTGTCGCTGGACGATTCCAACGGCGTCATCAGCGGCATCCCCAGCCAGACCGGAACGTTTACCTTCGCGGTGATCGCCGTGGATAGCACCTCCCCGACGCCGATTACCACCTCTCCCGCCTCGTTCACGCTGACCGTCGTGGCCCCGGCGGCTTCTCTCACCTCGGTGGGACAGAACAACCTCGGCGGCGTCGGCCAAAATGCCGGCATCACCGTCTTCAAGAACTACGCCTACATCGGCAATCGCGGCGTGCCGGGGTCCTGCCCGACGAACAGCGTCAAAGTCGTCAACTTGGCCGATCCCACCAATCCGCAAGTGGTGGCCAACATTCCCAATCCCAGCGGCGCTTCCTATCAGCCGGTCGGCAACGTCGCCACCGTGAATACGCCCAGCTTCCAAGGCGATCTGCTGGCCCTGGCCATCGCGCCCTGTGACCCCGCGACGGACACCAGCGCCGGGGACACGGGCGTGGCGCTGTACAACGTGAGCAACCCGGCGAGTCCTGTCTTCCTCGGCTCCTGGTCGGCGCGGGCCAGCGGCGGCGCCGACGGCGTCAGCTCGGTCGCGGTGCTGCCGGAAAGCAACGCCGCCTATGTGCTCGCGGCCGTCCCCGAGGCCGAAGCCAGCGGCTCCGGGTACGGGGACCTGCAAGTACTGAACATCACCAATCCCGGCGCGCCGGCTTTGATTGGCAATTGGGGCATCGGCAAGGCGCTGGGCATCAAGCTCAGCGACGTGAAGGTCGGGCAAGACCAGCGGGTATTTTTGGACACTATCAGCCTGTCGTCGGACGGCACGCAGGCGTATCTGGGCTATTGGGACGAAGGCGTGGTCATTCTCAACGTCTCCAACCCGGCCGCCATTAGCGACGCCAATTCCGGCATCGTTCTGAGCCATACGGTGTATCCGACCATCTACGCTGCGTCCAAGACCGTTCCCTATTCCAGCCCGGAGGGCAACACCTACCAGGCCGTCCCCGTGGACAACGGCGCCGGGATGCTGATCAGCGATTTGGTCTGCGCCTCGCAAAAAGTCGCGAACTCCAGCGGCTCGGGAACCACCTCGCTGAACCCCGATACGCAATCGGTTTGCGGCACCGACGTGGATCTCACGCCGAGCACCGGCTGGGGCTTCGTCCGCACCTACACCCTATCCAGCAGCAGCGCGCCGCAACCGGCAGGCGGCGCCGTGCTGAGCACCAGCGAATCCGACCCCTCCCCCGCCGCCGGTTCCCTGTTTCCGGGCGTGGGGATTTACTCCGCCCACGCCGTCGCCTGGAACGGCGACGCGCAGAATCCGCGCGGCTACGTCGCCTGGTTTTCCAACGGCCTGGTGGATTTGGATCTCAGTTCCTTGAGCACGCCGTCGGTGCTGGCCCAGTTCGTTCCGCCCGCCACGGCCGATCCGCAGGGTTCGACGCCGGGTGTAAATAATCCCGACGCGCCGCTGGTGTATGGCGTGGCGCCGTTCACCGTCGGCGGGCAGCAATATATCGCCGTCACCGACATCAATTCCGGGCTTTGGATCGTGCAGGAGACCGGCGCGCCGCAATTCGCCATCACCACCACCAGCGTGCCGGATGGCACCGTGGGCGCCGCCTATTCCGCCTCTTTCAACTCGATCAATGGCGTGCCGCCGGTCAGTTATGCCCTAGTCGGCACGGATCCCACGGGCCTGACTTTCGCGAATGACAAGCTCAGCGGCACGCCCACCGCCGCCGGTTCCTATCCCTTCTCCATCCAAGCTACCGACAGCGCCGGGCACACGGTCACCCAGCAGTACACGCTGACGGTGAACACGAATCTCCTCATCACCACCTCCTCGCTGCCGGAGGCGACGACGAACGAGAGCTATTCGCAGACCTTCGCCGCGGTAAACGGAACCAAGCCGCTCACCTGGTCCCTCACCAGCGGCTCCCTGCCCGCGGGGCTAAAACTGAGTTCCGCCGGCGTCTTGAGCGGCACGCCCACCACCGCCGGCACCTCCACCTTCACGATTACCGTCACCGACAGTTCCAAGACCCCGCTGACGGACTCCGCTTCGTTTACGCTCATCGTCGCGCCGCTGACTATCTCCACCACGACGCTGCCGGATGCCGCTCTGGGCACCAGCTACTCGCAGTCCATCGCCATGGCGAATGGCACGCCGGCCTTCACCTTCAAAGTCACCAGCGGCAGCCTGCCGGCGGGCCTGGCCATGAACTCCAGTGGGGAGATCAGCGGCACGCCCACCACCGCCGGCAGCTCCACCTTCACCGTGCAGGTGACCGATGGCGACGGCAACACGGCTACGCAAACCCTCACGCTGACCGTCGGCGGCATGAGCATCGCCACCACCAGCCTGCCCAATGGCGCGGTCGGCACGGGATATTTGCAGCCCATCACGGTCACGAACGGCACCGCGCCGTACACCTTCTCCCTAACCGGCTCGGGCACGCTGCCACCGGGGCTGACTCTTTCGGCGGAGAGTTCGTCGGGCGCGCCGGGCGCCACCAGCGGCACTACCGGCGTCATCTCCGGCGTTCCCAGCCAGGCGGGAACCTACACCTTCACGGTGCAAGCCAAGGATGCCAAGGGCGTCACCGCCTCCCAGACCTACACCGTCACCATCCAGTAATCGCGGCCCCGGCGTGAAGGGCCGGGCCGCTGCGCGGGTGGCAAGGACAGCCTGGGAGGGCCGCTCCGGGCTGATAAAATGAATACGGCAGCCGCCTCGCCGTCGCGCCCGCGCGGTCCCCGGAAATCCGATTCCAACCGCTTGCGGCGCTCCGGCCCGCCGTCCGAACCATGCCCTCTCTAGTCTCCAAAGTTTTCGGCACCAAGAACGAACGCGAAGTGAAGCGCCTCCAGCCGCAGGTGGCCGCGATCGGCGCCTTGGAAGACGCCATGCGCGCGCTCAGCGACGAGCAAATGCGGGAGAAAACGGCCGAGTTCCGCCGCCAGGTACAGGAACGCGTCGCGGCCGCCGGCGAGGACGCCAAAGCCCGGGAAGCGGCGGAAAAAGAGGTGCTGGAGGATTTGCTGGTCCCCGCCTTCGCCCTGGTGCGGGAAGCCGGACGCCGGGTGCTGAACATGCGCCACTTCGACGTCCAATTGGTCGGCGGCATGGTGCTGCATAGCGGCGCCATCGCGGAAATGAAAACCGGCGAGGGCAAAACCCTGGTGGCGACGCTGCCGGTGTATTTGAACGCGCTGGCGGGCCACGGCGTCCATGTCGTCACGGTCAACGATTATCTGGCCGGCCGCGACGCCGAATGGATGGGACGCCTGTACCGCCACCTCGGTCTGACGGTCGGCGCCATCACCCACGACATGGACGACGCCGAACGCAAGGCCGTCTACGCCTGCGACATCACCTACGGCACCAACAACGAATTCGGCTTCGACTATCTCCGCGACAACATGAAATTCGAGCTGGCCGATTGCGTGCAGCGCGGCCACCACTTCGCCATCGTGGACGAAGTGGATTCGATTTTGATTGACGAGGCGCGGACGCCGCTGATTATCTCCGGCCCTTCCGAGGAGTCCACCGACAAGTACTACAAGATTGACCGCATCATTCCCAAGCTGGAGCGCGGCGACCCGCCGGAGGGCGATGAAAAGCCCGCCACGGGCGATTATTTCCTGGATGAGAAGCAGCGCACCGCGACGCTGACCGAACAAGGCGTGGAGAAGGTGGAAAAGCAGCTCGGGATCGGCAATCTTTACGACCTGGAGCACATGGAGCTGATCCACCACGTCTACCAAGCCCTGCGGGCGCATACGCTGTTCAAGCGCGACGTGGACTACGTGGTCAAGGACGAGCCCGATGAACAGACCGGCCGCATGGAGCGCAAGGTGGTCATCGTGGATGAATTCACCGGCCGCCTGATGCCCGGCCGCCGCTGGAGCGACGGCCTGCACCAAGCCGTGGAAGCCAAGGAAGGGGTCAAGATCGAGCGGGAAAACCAAACGCTCGCCACCATCACCTTCCAGAACTATTTCCGGCTCTATAAAAAGCTGTCCGGCATGACCGGCACCGCCGAGACGGAAGCCAATGAGTTCTTCAAGACCTACAAGCTGGAGGTGGTGGTCATTCCCACCAACCGCACGCTGATTCGCATCGAGCACCCCGACGTGGTGTACCGCACGGAGCGCGAGAAATTCAACGCCGTCGTGGAGGAGATCCAGGACTGCGCGCAGCGGGGCCAGCCGGTCTTGGTGGGCACGGTGTCGGTGGAAAAGAGCGAACGGGTCGCGTCCCTGCTGCAAAAGGCGAAGGTGCCCCACGTCGTGCTGAACGCCAAGTACCACGAAAGAGAGGCGGAGATCGTGGCCCAAGCCGGCCGCTTTGGCAGCGTCACCATCGCCACCAACATGGCCGGCCGCGGCACCGACATTTTGCTGGGCGGCAACCCGGAGCAGATGACGCGCGAAGCGCTGCGCAAGCAGGGGGCCGCCGAGGGGTCCGACGCCGCGGCCGCGCTCCAGGCCCGCTTCCAACAGCAATGCGCCGAGGAGCATGACCGCGTGGTGGGCGTCGGCGGCCTGCATATCATCGGCACCGAGCGGCATGAGAGCCGCCGCATTGACAATCAGCTGCGCGGCCGCGCCGGCCGCCAGGGAGATCCCGGATCGTCCCGCTTCTATTTGTCCCTCGAAGACGACCTGCTGCGCATTTTCGGCGGCGAGCGCATCAGCGGGTTGATGAAGCGGCTGGGCATGGACGAGGGCGTGCCGATCGAGAGCAAGCTAATCACCCGCCGCATCGCCGCCGCCCAGGAGCAGGTGGAAGCCCAGAACTTCGAAAGCCGCAAGCACCTGCTGGACTACGACGACGTGATGAACAAACAGCGCGAGGCGGTTTATGGCCTGCGCCATGATTTGCTGGAGGAGCGCGACCAGCGGGAATACCTGAACGGGGTGGTGGAGGGCATTCTGGGCGAGCTGATGGGCCAGTTCACGCCCAAGGACAAGCATCCGGATGAATGGAACACGGCCGGGCTGCGCGCGGCGCTGAAGGAGCAGTTCGGCGCCGATCCGCAGGCCGCCGGCGTGGCGCTCCAGGAATTGAACTTCGACGAACTGCAAACCGCGCTGCTGGATCTATTGCGGGACCAGTACACGGCCAAGGAAACGCTGCTGGGCGCCGAGAACATGCGGCGGTTCGAGCGCATGATCATGCTACAGATCCTCGACAACCTGTGGAAAGACCATCTCCTGTCGATGGATCACCTGAAAGAGGGCATCGGCCTGCGCGGCTATGGCCAGCGCGACCCTCTCATTGAGTACAAGAAGGAGTCCTTCGACATGTTCCAGGAGATGATGGACACCTTCGAAAACGACGCGGTGCGCACGCTGTACCTGGCGCAGGTGCGCACGGCGGAAGAAGAGGCCGCGGAAGCCGAGCGCATGCGGGAATACGAAAAGCAAATGGAGCGGCGCCGCGAGCGCCAGGCCCGCGAGTTGCATTTTTCCGGCGGTGACGGCAATGCGCAGCCGGTGCAGCAGGTCATCCGCACCGAAGCCAAAGTGGGACGCAACGACCCCTGCCCCTGCGGCTCGGGCAAGAAATACAAGCGCTGCCACGGCGCCACCGAAGCCGTCTAGCCGCGGATCATTGGGCGCGCATCCCTGGGGGGCGGTGCATTGCCCCCACGCGGCGCCCACCATTGCCAGGCGCGGGCCCGGGAAGGGGCTCCAAGCCCGATGCGGCGAAGCACCACCGGATTGTGACATTTTTCGGACGCGCAGGCTTGGAAGTGCTTTGTTTTCAGCGTCGGCGACCGCCAATCTTGTCACAAGCGGCAGCCGGAACAGCCGCCTAGATATCCGGTCTGTCCAGGTCCTAGGGCCGCTGGCACGTTGGGCAAAAATGGCTGGACCTGCCGGCGACGATGACGCGGCGGATCACGCCGCGGCATTGCGCGCATGAGCGCCCCTCCCGCCCGTAGACACGATGTTTCACCTGAAACCATCCCCGCGCACCGTCCGCACCAACGTAATCGGAGATGGAGGATCCCCCCGCCTGGATGGCCTCCCGCAGCACCGATTGCACCGCCGCGTGCAGGCGGTGCAGGCGCGGCCGGGACAGGCTCCGCGCCCGGGGCCGAATGCCGGCGCGAAACAGGCTCTCATCGGCATAGATATTCCCCAGGCCGCGTAATAGGTCTTGGCGCAGCAACAACCCCTTGATCGCGCCGGTGCGCCGCCAAAACAACGCCGCGAAGTCCTCCGCGCCAATCTCCAGCGGCTCGGCGCCGGGGACCGGCGGCGCGGATCCCTCCGGTCCGCCCACGGCGACGCGGCCAAAGCGCCGGGGATCCACGTAGCGCAAGCCGCGGCCATCCGTGAAGCGCAGCAGAAAATGCGTGTGCGGGGCGAAGGGCGCCGCGGCAGGCAGAACGAGGAGCTTGCCGCTCATGCCCATATGCAGCCACAAGGAGACTTCACGATCCGGTCCGCGGAACGACAGGCGAAGAAATTTTCCCGCTCGCTGGATGTTCTGGACGGCGCAGCCGGGCAGTTCCGCCAGCCGTTCGCGAGATCCCCGCACCAGCCCGGGGAAACGCTCCTCGGCCGCCTCGACGCGGGCGCCCAAGAGGGCGCGACGGAGCCCGCGGGCGACGGTTTCAACCTCCGGCAGTTCGGGCATGTTCCAGTCTAAACTTCGCCCTGGCGGGCCTCGCGGCCGCCCCGTTCCCGCTTCAACCCAAGCGAAACGGCGCGGGCAGAAACGTCAAGGCCAGAATCGCCAAGCAAAGGCAGGCTAAGACGGCTCTTGCCCAGCCCGCGGGCGGCGCTTGCGGCACATACGGATGCCGCGCCCGCATCACCAGCAACAACCCCGCCCACAGGTACCAGCCATCCCAAAACCGCCAGCCCATGAACAGCATGACGGCGACCATGGCCCAGCTGACCCAGCGGTGCGTTCGGGGAAAAAATGTGTAGAGAATATGGCCGCCGTCCAACTGGCCGCTGGGAATCAGATTCAGCATGGTGGCCAACAAGCCTACCCATGCCGCCCGCGCCACCGGACTGAGCGAAACCACGTCCGGCGCCACGCCGGGATGCAGCCAGCGCCACACCAGCAGCATCAATGGCGGCCAGCCGAAGCGGAGCGCGGCGCCGTAGGCGGGCAAACGCAAATGGGACTGCGCCAAGCCCCACACCAGCAGGGGCAGCGCCAGCGCGAAGCCCGCCAGCGGCCCCGCCGCGCCTACGTCGAATAGCTGCCGCCGGGTGCGGAACGGCGAGCGAATGTAAATGAACGCGCCAAGGGTGCCGATCAAGGTCGGCGCCGGAATGAAATGCGGCAGGGTCGCCGCCAAGCCATAGTGACGGCAGGTCAGATAATGCCCCAGCTCGTGCACCAGCAGGATGCCGAGCAGCGTGGCCGCAAACGGCCATCCCAGCCCAAAATAGGCGGGATGACGCCATAGCCACAGAAAGGGAAACACGTCGGTATTACCGCGGTAGGCAGGGACGCCGCGGTCGAAATTGAATTGCAGCCGCGCCCCGACCGCCATGGCCGTCACCACGGTGGCCGCGAACAGCAGTGCGGGCAGCCAGCGCCTGGGGCGATATTCGGAGGGCGCGGCCAACGGAGGCGAAGACAACGTCGGCGCGCGTGAAGCCACTGCCTTCAGTGTACGGCAGGATTCCGGATCGCCGCCTGAGACCGCCGTGGCGCGGACTGTCTAAGCACCCCGCCGGGCGATTGCAAGCCCCTGCCGATCAGGCACTTACCTACCCAGTACCGCATGGCGGGCCGGCGGTGGTATAGAATGCTGGTTGGACCGCTCGGGCCCGGGCGCGCGCCTTTGCCGCCGCAATTTGCGCCGCATTCCAACCTTCAGCTTTGCAATCCTTTCTCCTCCATTACGGCTACGCCTTCCTGATCCTCGGCTTGATCGTGGAGGGAGACGCCACGCTGGTCGCCGCGACTATTTTGGCCGGGGAGGGATATTTCGATTTGCGCTGGGTGGTGGGCATCGCCATCGCGGTCAGCGTGCTGACCTATGAGGCCGTCTATGAAATCGGCGCCCGCGGCAAGCGCTTGAAGTTCCTGACTCCGGAACGCCAATGCCGCGCGCAGGATTGGCTGCACCGGCGGTTCGGACTGGCGGTGTTGTTTTTCGGCCGCTTCATTTGGGGTTTCCGTTTGGTGATTCCCTTCGCCGCGGGGCTAGTGCACACGCGGCGCCGGCGTTTCGCCTGGGCCAATGGCCTGGGGGCGGCCTTCTGGACCGTCATCGTTGTGCTGTTCGGCGTGGCGCTGCAAGCCACGCTACTGAACGTCTGGTACTGGCTTCGCAGCTATCAGGCCGCAATCGCCGTTGGCATCTTCCTGGTGGGAATGGCAGTCGTTGTCGGCTCCATTCCGGTACAGATGACCTGGCGCCGACGCAAGCGGCACCCGCACCATAACCTGTCGCTCCAGTTGACCGGAACGGAAAAGCGCTGAGCGGACCATTGACCGGCGCGGGCCCCGCTCGGGCCCGGGCCGCTTGACCTTTTCTAAGGGTCTGACTAGACTGCCTTTACAGTGATTAAGTTCGACATTGTGCAGGAAGTGGTGCAGCGGACCGGGCTGCCCAAGAACAAAGCCGAGATCGCCGTGGAGGCGGTCTTCGGCGGTATGAAGCAAGCGTTGGAACGGGGCGACCGGATCGAATTGCGTGGCTTCGGCGTATTCAACGTCCGCCCGCGCAAGACCGGTATCGGCCGCAACCCCCGTACCGGCGCGCAGGTGAATATCGCCCCAGGCAAGGCCATTCGGTTTAAGCCGGGCAAGGATTTGCAAGCGCTCGATTAGCCACCACCGCTGTGCAGCGCCGGCGCCGCGGCCCCGCCGAAGCAGTCCGGGCCGGAAAGGAAGTTGGTTGTCATGCCCCGAAGCGTCAATCGCGTTACCTTGCTCGGTCACCTGGGCAAGGATCCTGAGTTGAAATACACCCCCTCGGGCCAGGCCGTGACCCGGCTGCGGATGGCCACCTCCGATCGCTGGAAAGACAAAAACGGCGAGTGGCAGGACCGAACGGAATGGCACGACGTCGTCCTGTGGGCCAAGATGGCGGAAACGGCCAACCAGTATCTGAACAAGGGCTCGCAGGTCTTTATCGAGGGCCGGTTGCAAACGCGCACCTGGGATGACAAGGAGGGCCGCAAACACTACGCCACGGAAATCGTGGCGCAGGACATGGTGCTGCTGGGCGGCCGTGGAGGGGGCGAGCGTGGCAGTGAACCCCGGCGCGCGGCCGCGCCGGCGGGCGGTGGTTACGAAGCGGAGCCGTCGGGCGGCGGACCGGAAATCACCGACGACGACATTCCCTTCTAGCGCCGGCCGTTGCTCGATTTCCGCATGCCCACTTCGCACCGCGGCGCACGGCCGGCCCTGCGCTTTGAACGCGTGGCGCCCCTGCCGCTCAACACTCCGCTGACGGAAATGCAGGTCGAAGGCGCCCAACTGGATCTGCGCAACCTGCTCCAGTTCGTGGGCATAACCTTCGGCGCCGAGGAGGGTGCGGTCACGCTCGGATGGGGCGTGTCGCGGGAAGTGCGGGTGCGGCGGGAAGGCCAGCCGGCGACCCTCGCCGGACTGACCCTGACGGTCACTGGTTTGACACGATTCGAAGTGGCCTTGGCCGCGAACGCCCCAGGGGGCCCGGTGGCGGCCGCCGCCGGCGCCACGGCGGCGCTGGCGGGGGCGCTGGAATATCTGGAGTATCGGCTGGATCCGGACCCTTCCCTGCTATTTTTTTTCGAGGGGGGCACCATTCGCCTGTGCGGCGAAGTGTTGCGCGGCGAGGTGCTGGTCGAACAAGAGCCGCCGTTCCGTGTGATCCAATAGCTCGCCGCCGGCTCGGCGCGGCATGCCGCGCGCGCGTGCCGCGGCTAGCGCCGGAACCACGCGACCCGAACCGCGTGCGAACCAGCACGGATGGCGACTGACACGCCGGGCCCTGGCCATTCGCCCGGTAGTAACCCAGTTAAGGGTTTTCTTCGACTTGCACCGTGGCTCACGCCTCTATACTCAAAACGTGGGCACTTCCGGAGGCAACAGGCGGCGCGGCGTGCGGACGGCGCGATGGTGCGGCGTGGCGCTAGCGGTGTGGCTGCTCGGCGTCCTGCCCGGGTGCGCCCAAAACGTCATCCCCGCCCCCGACTTGGCCGCATTGGCCCGGGCGCCCCAGCCGGTCATCACCGGGAATTCACTTTCGGCCCAATCTCCTCAGGCGCCCGGGGCCACGCCGAGCGCGGCGACGCCGGCGTCCACGCCCGTCACGCCATCGCCCGCGACGCTGACGTCGCAGCCGGCGGCGCCGTTCCAGCCGCCAATGTTCCGCAACGTGACCTGGCCCGCGCCTCCCAGCCTGTTGGCCTCGGTTTTCTATACCGCCGATGACAGCAAGGGGATTGCAAGCTTCCGCGCGCACGCCTCCAAGGTGGGCATCGTTGCGCCGCAGTGCTACTCCTTGGATCGTTGGGGCTGGCTGCACGGAGCGCCGCCGCAGGACCTAATGGACATTGCCCGCGAACACCATGTGCCGGTGATGCCGCTGGTGATCAACCGGGGCTTTTCCCGCTGGCAAGCCCACGACTTGCTGTATGACCGCGCCGCTCGCGACCGGGCGCTAGGACAATTGATTACCCACGCCCGCGCCAACGGCTACATTGGCTATCAAATTGACTTCGAAGGGCTATGGTGGACGGACCACGATGCGTTCGACCGCTTCATCGCGGGGCTGGCGGCTGGCCTGCACCGGCATGGATACATACTGAGCGTCGCGGTCGCGGCTCGCACCAGCGACGCGCATAACGACAACTTCTACGGCTACTCCGGCGTTTACGACTACCGCAGCTTGGCCCGCTCGGCGGATTTTCTGAGCGTGATGGCCTACCCGGAGCACAACGGTGACGACCCCGGGCCATTGGCGGGCTATCCCTGGGTCAAAAAGGTCATCCGCTACGAACTGCAATTCATTCCCGCCGACAAGTTCTCGCTCGGCGTGCCGACCTATCAAACGGATTGGACGCGGCGCTGGCAGCGCGTGAGCTGGCTCAAGCGGGTGGGGCAGGAGCTGCGGCGATTCTTTTACTGGACCTATCACATGCTGGCCTTTGACGGACAGGCGAACGCCGCCGGGCCATTGCGCTGGGATCCGGTGCTGAAGTCCTCCTATCGCGTCTACGGCCAAGGCGTCCACCGGCACGTGACCTGGGTAGAAGACGCCCGCAGCTTCGCCGCCAAGCTGCAACTGATCCGGCAATTTCACCTGCGCGGATTTTCGGTGTGGCGCCTAGGCTTGGAAGATCCGCGGATCTGGAAGATCTTGCCGGCCACGGCCAGCCCCAGCGGCGCGCGGGAGATGCTGGCGACCAATCGCCGCCCGGCGATGATCACCGTGGCCAACCGGTATGCGCCGATCGGCCTGCGCGCATTTCCGCCCGCGCCGCGCCGCGTAGTGCACTATTACGTGGTCCGGCGCTATGCTCCGGTGCACCACTACACGCCGGCGCAGCTGGCCTATCGCCGCCGCCTGGCGCATGAACGCTACTTGGCGGAGCTCCGCGCGCGCCGCCTCCGCTTGCAGCATCTCGCCGCGGAACGCGCCGCCGCCCACCGCCTTTACCTGGAGCGGCTCGCCGCGCATCGGCGCTATTTGGCCCATTTGGCGGCGGAGCGACGCAAGCAGAACGAACGGCGTTAAGGGGAAGGGGCGATCCCGTCCGCCGGCGCACGGCTACATGCGGTAGAGCATCCAGTACACGACGACTCCGGTCACGGAGACATAGAGCCAGATCGGCAGCGTCCAGCGCGCCCAGGCCTTGTGCCGGACAAATTTGCCGCGCAGCGCCAAGGTGATGGTGATGATCGCCAGCACGGGCACGATCGCCGCCAAGGGCGTATGGGTCCCGAGCACCACCAGATAGAGGGTGCGGATCGGCCCGGTGCGGCGGAAATAGGTGATGCCATCCACCAGGTGGTGCCAGACGTAGACAACGAGGAACAGAACCGAGCAGACGAAAGCGCTCAGCATCATCCGCTTGTGGGCGCGGATGCGGTGCTGGCGGATGAAGATAAAGCCCAAAACCAGCAGCACGCCGGCAATGCCATTGAAGATGGCGACCCAAACGACGGGCGGGGCCCACACGGCAGCAAGGGGAAATGGATTCACGATGGGGAGCCGGCGCTGCGGGGTTTGCGGTTAAGCATTAAGATTGGGCGCCGCCGAACCGGCCTCAGGCGCGTGGGTAGCGGGCGGCGGCGGCGCCGCCGGCATGGTGGCGCGCAAGGGCCCGGTCCCGCCGCACGCCTATACGCCCGCGCGGCGTTCGCCGCGCACCATCCAGAGGGCGATGGCCAGCATCAGGGCGTCGAACCCGGCAGTGACGCCCAGCGCCGTGCTCAGCGGCAAGGCGCTGGCGCCATACAAGACCTGGCGCAACGCCTCCGTGCCATACGTCAACGGGTTCAGGAGCATGACCAGGCGAACCCATTTCGAGGCGCCCGCCAACGGGAACAGCGCGCCGGAGACCAGCCAGGCGGGAATGAGGAACAGATTGACGATGGCGTGAAAGGCGTGGCTGGAATCCAGCCGCCAGGCAATGATGAATCCCGCGCCGGTCAGCGCCAGCGCGACCAAGCCCAAAACGCCAAAGACCGCCCAGAACTGCAGGAAGCCGACATGGATGCCCAGCGTCGGCGCCAAGGCGAGAAATACGATGCCCTGCAAAGTGGCGAGCGTCGCCCCGCCGAGGGCTTTACCGAGCACGATGCTGGTGCGCGGGCAGGGGGCGACCAAGACGGCTTGTAAAAAGCCCTCTTGGCGATCCTCAATCACCGACATCATGGTGAAGATGGCGGTGAAAAGAACGATCAGCACCATGGTGCCGGGAAAGAAGTAGGCGAGGTATCCCTGCTTGGCCGCGCCTTGGGCGGCGGCGCCGGTGGAGAACGACGTGCCGAAGCCGGCGCCGATGATCAGCCAAAAGATAATCGGCGACCCGATGACGCCCACCACGCGCGCTTTTTGCCGGTAAAACCGGACCAACTCCCGCCACCAAAGCGTGGCGGCGGGCAGCCATAGCCCGGTGGGGCGGTTGACGCGCGCGGGAACGGCCGCCGATGGGGTTGCGGCTAGCTCCGCCGGAGTTGCGGTTGCGGCAGGTTCCATCATGATTGGGTCCGTACGGCTACTCTCCCTAGGCGCGGGCCTCGGCGGCAGTTGCAGCGGGCGCCTCGCCCATAGCTTCAATGCTCCAGCGCTGGCCGGTGCGGCGCAGGAAGACATCCTCCAGCGTCGGCCGGGCCACGGTGACCGACCGGATCTGCGGCCCGAAGGCATCCATCAAGGCGGGCACGAACTCATGGGCCTGGGCGCGTTCGATGCGCACCTGGCGGCCAATCACCTGCGCCGGCTGATGCAGCCGTTCCTGGATGGCCTGGCGCAGGCGCTCCGGGGCGTCGGCTTCCATCACCAGCACCTCGCCTTCGATTTCCTGCTTCAACTCCGCCGGCGTGCCCAGCGCCGCCAAATGCCCCTTATGCAGAATGCCGAGACGATCACAATCCTCGGCTTCCTCCAAAAGGTGGGTGGTGGTCAATACGGCGATGCCGTCGCGTTCGCGCAGCAGGGTGAGGTAGGACCACATCTCGCGCCGGGCGAGCGGGTCCAAGCCGGTGGTCGGCTCATCCAGCAGCAGCAGCCGGGGATTATGCAATAAGCCCTTGGCGATCTCGATGCGGCGCTTCTGGCCGCCGGAGAGCTTTTCGCAGGCGGTGTCGCGGCGGTCGGCGAGCCCCACGCGGCCCAGCATCAAATCAATGCGCTGTTGCAAATCCCGGCCGCGCAAGCCATAGAGATGCCCTTGATGGCGGAGATTTTCCTCCGCGGTCAGCTTGAGATCCAA
>JAKAUF010000213.1 GCA_021827785.1 Acidobacteriota bacterium
GGCCGAACTGAGCGGATTCTTCGCCGCCGTCGCGCTTCTGCTTGCCGCCATCGGCCTCTATGGCGTCACCGCCTACGGCCTCGCCCGCCGCGTCCCGGAGATCGGGGTGCGCATGGCCCTCGGCGCCGGTCGCCGCGCCGTCATCGCCATGGTGCTGGGGGAAACCGCCGTCGTGGTCGCCTTGGGCTTCCTCATCGGCCTTCCCGCCAGCCTCGCCGGCGGCAAGGTCTTGGCCAGCCAAATCCACCTCTTCGGCCTGCACTTCTACGACCCCGTCGCCCTCGCCGCCGCCGTACTCGCCCTCGCCGCCGCCGCCTTTCTCGCCGCCTGGCTGCCCGCGCTACGCGCCAGCCGCGTGGATCCCCTCACCGCTCTTCGCCAGGAGTAAGCCCAAGGCGCCGCTTCGGCCGTTCCGTTCGGGCGCCGGCGTGCCGGCGGTTTTCACCCGACCTCGGTTCCCGGTCCGTGGCTAACGGGCCTAACCGCAGGGTTGCCACTTCCGCCAACCCCTTGCGGAATACCTCAAGGTATGCAATATCTGGCTCCGGCAGTCACAATATCTCCGGAGGACGCAGCGTGCGGCAAATGCGGACGGCGGCAAAACGGACGGCGCGGGCGGCGGCGCCGGCGTGGGCGCTCATGCTGGTGCTGGCGCTGGCCGCGCCGGCGGCGGCGCAGCGGCGGGATCAGGGCCATTCCATCGGCACGGTTTCGGTGCGCGGCAAGCTCATCGTGATGCACCTCAAGCCCGGCGCGCTGGGCCATGAGAATCTTTTCGACCTGCAAAACCGCACCCTCACCTTCACCCCCGCCGCCGGCGGCTATCGCGTCACCGCCGGCCCGCTGCGCTGGGACGCCAACCGCGGCGCGAAGCTTTCCGGCCCCGCCCTGCGCCTGGCGGATTTCGCCTTTCCGTTTTCCGGCCGCCAATGGCGGGAGCTCTCCGTCGGATTCTCGGGCTCCATTCAGATGGGCTCACCCGGTCCGGCGCGGCATTATGGCGCCTACACCATTCCGCCGCGCGGCGGCGTCGCCGTTCCTCGCTTCGCCCAGCTGGCCCAGGCCGCCGGCGCGCTGGTCAATGGTCCGCCCGCCATCTGCGTCTTCTTCAAACCGCGCCTCCAGGGCGACCGTTACGTCAGCCAAAACGCCCGCCGCGTCCTGATCACCTGGAACGACAGCTCCCCCTATGGCGGCATTCAGGATTTCCATTGGTTCCCGACCGTCAACCAATTCCAAGCCGGGCTGTACAAAGATGGCCGCATCGTCCTGTCCTATCGCCATCTGACCGCGCGGGACGCCATCGTCGGCGTCTATCCGCGGCTGACCGGCGGTGCGCCGCGCCGCTTGGCGGTTCTCCCCGGCTCCGCCGCCAGTCTGAAGTCCCTGCGCCTCTCCACCCTGGACGGCGTTCTGCTCCGCGCCACCTTCCAGGCCGCCGCGCCGTTGCCGCTCCCCGGCAGCCATCGTGGTGGCTTCGCCTACCGCATCCGTTTCGCCCGGCCTGGAGGCGGCGCCCAGACCTCCTGGGTCGTGGCCGCCTTCGCCCGCCGCCCCGCCGCCGGCCTGCGCTACATGGCCTTCGGTCCCGGCGTCTCCCGCCGCGTTCACGTCCACGGCGATCGCGTCTCGGTCGAGGGCGTGCTACCGCCCGCGCTGCAATCCGCCCCGGCGGTGCTGGTTTCCGCCCACGTTTTCTCGCGCCGCCGCGGCGCCCGCGCCGGCCGTCCCCGTCCCGCGGCGGCCATCGCGCCGCGGCTAGTCCATCTGCGCGGCCTGCGCAATCCGCGGGTGCATTTCGCCGCTTTGTCCGCCGGCGCCGGTCCCTTTCCCGTGGTCTATGAGGCGTTCCATTATTACCGCCTCCCGGACATGCACAACCTGGCCTGCACGGTCATCAAGGCCCTCGGCGATCGTTTCGACTTCCTGGCCTATTACTCGGATTTCCGCGTGGACAATCAGGAAGCCGGGACGCCCAGCAACGGCCCGCGCGGCAGCACCGGCCCGCAGGTCACCGGCATCGGCCGCCCGCCCGGCGATCCCGCCGCCTACTGCTCCGCGGGCCGTTTTCAATGGGCCTTCATCCAGCCGATTGACGCCGGCGCCATTCAAATGCAGAAGTACCCGCCGGCCAACGCGCCGGTCGGCAACCGCTTCGACATCACCCATTACCGCAAGCAGATTGACGAGGTCCGCCAATCCGATCACATGCCGCCGTACATGTACGCCATGTCCCAGATCGGCCATGAAATGGACCACCGCTGGAACGCCTTCCTCTCCGCCAAGGTCCAGGGCAAGATCATTCCCCTCGGCAATCCGGTGCATTGGAGGATGGGCCTGCAAGCGCGCGTGCCGTTTCCCTACGTCCGTCCCACCGAGGCCTCCATCATGGGCGGCGGCGTCTGGCAGGACAACCACAACGGCACCTACACCCAGCTCGACGACAACTACTACGTTCCCGCCACCGGCTATTCCTATCTCGATCTCTACACCATGGGCCTCATCTCGCCCGCCGAGGTGCCCAACTTCTTTTTGCTCCAGCACCTCAAGTTCGTCGGCCGCGACGCCGCGGGGCATCCCATCTTCAAGGCCGACCGCCTCGATCTGAACATTCAGGAGGTCATCGCCGCCGACGGTCCCCGCCGTCCCGGCGTGATGCGCTCACAGCGCCGCTTCAACACCGGCATGGTGATGATCGAAATGCCCGGCCACCAGCCCACTGCCCGCCTCATCCGCGAGGTCACCGGCATCCGCCGGCAGTGGATCAAGTTCTTTTCCATCGTCACCGGCCGCCGCGCCCACATGACCGCCAACCCGTAGGCGGCGCGAACACGGCTCAGCCGCACGATTCTTGACGTCCCGCGTTGCGCGGCGGCGGCTGGGCTGCGATGGACGGCGGCGGAGGCCTGGCGACGCCCCGGGCCTCTTCAACAACAGCCGCGAAAAACGCTGCGATGCGTTACCGCCCCGCCCGCTTCTCCCACGCAGCCCCGGCCTGGCGGATCAAAGCCTTCGCGCTGAGCCAGCCGTCGTGCCGCCACAAGATCTTTCCCTGCGCCGACGTCAGCGCGTACCAAGGCAAATCTTCCACCGCGTAGCCGTCGGCGATGCGCCCGGTGTTGTCGCTGATGATGGGCGTCCGCAGCCGCCGGCCCAACTGCTTCAGCCCGCGGCGGGCGGCCATTCGGGACGGTTCGGTGGTCATCTCGTCAATCGCCACCGGCGGCGGCCAGCCATGC
>JAKAUF010000348.1 GCA_021827785.1 Acidobacteriota bacterium
TCCAGCCGCCGGCCCATTGCCGCGCCATGCCCATGGCGCCCGGCCCGCCGCACCGCTAGCCTGCATACGCCGCGGCTAGCCAGCCTGCTTGCCGGCTGACGCGGCGCGGCCTCCGCCTGATCTCCGGGGTAAGCGCATCGCCCGAGCCACCGCCGCGAGGGCGGCGGCGTCCGCGGGTGCGCCTGAGGGGCGAGAGCACCGGCCAACGAAGCCGTGGGACGCCTATCGCCCCGCCGCATCCTCGGGCTGTCTGTCCGGGCCGCGCGCCACGGGGACGGCCGCCACAAAGGCGGGCGGCTATTCGCTTCGGCGCTGCGCCCGCGCCCGGAGCGAGCGCCAATCCCGCTCGGCAACTTCCTCTTGAAGCCGAGCGTTCTCCAGCGGGCGGAGATAGTCGTCCGCGGTTCTGCGGTTCCCGATCAGGATCATCGTGAGCAGGGGGTTGCAGGCGTAGAAGGCGTGCGTCGTCAGGGTCACCGCCTGCCGATAGCGCCATCGCAACCAAGCGGAAAGAATACTTCGAGAATGCATGACCGATCCGTTGGGCGCGTCCCGCGGCCGCCGCGTCCACCTGGGCCGCCGGCCGCTCCGCCAACTCTAACTCAAAATGCAAATCGCCCGCCAAGGCGCTCCCACATCCGGCGGCGCCGCCCGCCCGTCGCCTACGCCGCCGACAGCTTTGCCGGTTCCAGCCGCGGCGTCAGACGCTGGATGATCAGCCAGCTCACCACATACGCCCCGGCGGCCATGGTGAACACCGGCACGTAGCTGTTGGTGGTTTGCAGCACCCAACCGGTGAACCCGGCGATCAGCATGCCGCCGATCGCCCCGGCGAAGCCGCCGATGCCGACCACCGACGCCACCGCCGGCCGCGGAAACAAATCCGAGACCAAGGTGAACAGGTTCGCCGACCAGCCTTGGTGCGCCGCCGCCGCCAAGCTGAGCAGCGCGATCTGGCCCCACACGCTGCGGATGTCGCCAACGGCGAAGATGGGCACCACCGCCAGCGCGCAAACCAGCATCGCGGTTTTCCGCGCCCGGTTCAGCGGCCATCCCCGCGCCAGCAGCCGCTCCGGCAGCCAGCCGCCGAAGATGCTGCCCACGCTGGCGGCGTTATAAATGACCACCAGCGGCAGGCCCATCGCCAGCAGCGACAGGTGCTCTTTTTGGTTGAGGTATTTGGGCAGCCAAAACAGCAGGAACCACCACACCGGATCGGTGAGGAACTTGCCCAGAATGAACGCCCAGGTCTCGCGGTGCGGCAGCAGCCGCGCCCACGGCACCCGCACCTTCGGCTCCGGCGGATCGGAGCGAATGTACGCCAGCTCCGCCGCCCGCACCCGCCGATGCCGCTCCGGCAGGCGATAGATGATCAGCCAGCAGATCACCCACGCGGCGCTGAAAAATCCGGTGAACAGAAACCCGAACCGCCAGCCCCAATGCACCGCAATCCACGGCACCACCAGCGGCGCGATCGTGGCCCCGACGTTGGTGCCGGAGTTGAAGATGCCGGTGGCCAGCGCCCGTTCTTTTTTCGGGAACCACTCCGCCACCGCCTTGATGGCCGCGGGAAAGTTGCCCGCTTCCCCCAGCCCCAGGCAAAACCGCGCCACGCCGAACTCCATGACCGTGTTGGCCAGCGCGTGGCCCATCGCCGACAAGCTCCAAATGGCGATGGAAATCGCATAGCCCAGCCGCGTGCCGATGCGGTCAATCAGCCGGCCCATGAACAGCAGGCCGATGGCGTACGCGGCCTGGAAGGCCATGATGATGTAGCCGTATTGCAGCTGGCTCCAATGGAACTTCGCCTGGAGCAGCGGCGCCAGCAAGCCCAGCACCTGCCGGTCCATGTAGTTGATGGTGGTGGCGAAAAACAGCAGCGCGCAGATGCTCCAGCGATAATGCCCCGGGCGCTGCTCCGCCCCCGGCGCGCCGCCCGCTGTGGCATGGGCCGGGACGCCGGTGGCGGCACCGGTCGCGGCGCCGGCGGCGGCGTGATCCGGCGTGGGCGGCGGCGTGCTCACTGGTTGACCCCGCTGGCGAGAAAGCCACCGTCCACCGCCAGCACATGCCCGGTGACGAAGCCGGCGGCGCGCGAAGCCAAAAACACCGCCGCGCCGACCAGCTCCTCGACTTTCCCGAACCGTCCCATCGGCGTGCGCAGCAGCAGCTCCTGCCCCCGCGCCGTCCCGTCCAGCAGCTCCCGGTTGATGTCGGTGCGGAACACTCCCGGTGCGATGGCGTTCACCGTCACCCCCCGCCGCGCCCATTCGATCGCCAGCGACCGCGTCAGCGACGCCACCGCCGCTTTGCTGGCGGAATACGCCGCGACCTCATACATGGAAATGAACGAGGTCAGCGAGCCGATGTTGATGATCCGCCCGTAGCCGCGCTCCAGCATGCCGCGCCCAAAGACCTGGCAGGCCAGCAACGTGCCGGTCAGGTTGGTGTCCAAAATGCCCTGCCATTCCTCCCGCGGCAAATCCAGCGTCGCCCGCCGCCGCGTGTAGCCGGCGCAGTTCAGCAAAATCTCGACCTCGCCGAGCGCCTGCTCCACCGTTTGCCGCAGCGCCTCCAGGCTGGCGCGGTCGGTCACGTCCGCCGCCGCCGCCACGCCGCGCCGCCCCATCGCCGTGATCTGCCGCGTCGCATCTTCGGCCAGCGCCAGCCGCCGTCCCGCCACCGCCACGTCGGCGCCGGCCCGCGCCAAGCCCAGCGCCAGCGCCAGCCCGATGCCCGAGGTTCCGCCCACCACCACCGCGCGCTGCCCCGTCAAATCCAGTTCCGGTAGTCCCATCGCCGTCCGCCTACGTTCCCTTCCCTATTTTCCGCCCCGGCTTCGCAGCGGTCTTTTGTCCCGCCCGACCTGCCTTTCCGTGCCCCGCGCCGCCGCCCGCTTCGCGTTTTGCCGCATTCCTCGCCGCGCCGCCCTTCGCCGATGCTTCCTCCGCCTTTTCCCCCGCCAGCTCCGGCAGGCGCAAAAACTCCTCGGCGTTGCTGCAGCAGATGTCGGCGATCATCCCGCCGATCAGTTTCTCGTCGCCGGGCAGTTCGCCCCGCTCCATCGCCGCGCCCAGCAGGTTGCAGAGCACGCGGCGAAAATATTCATGCCGCGGATAGGAGAGGAAAGACCGCGAGTCGGTCACCATGCCCACGAAGCGGGACAGCAGCCCGGTGTGCGCCAGCGCATTCAGCTGCCATTCCATCGCCTCTTTCTGGTCCAGGAACCACCAGCCGCTGCCGAACTGAATCTTGCCCCCGCGCTCATCGCTGAAATTTCCCGCCAGCGCCGCGAAGGCGTAATTTTCCGCCGGGTTGGCGTTGTACACGATCATTCGCGGCAGCGCCTCTTCCCGGTCCAGCCGGTCCATGTACTGCCCCAGCGCCCAGGCCTGCGGCCAATCGCCGATGGAATCGAAGCCGGTGTCCGGCCCCAGCCGCGCCCGCATGCGCGTGTTGCCGTTGCGCATCGCGCCCAGGTGCAGCTGCTTGGTCCAGCCCCGCTCGGCGTCAAGATGCCCGAAGAACATCATCAGGAAGCTGGCGAAGCCGTCCGCCGCTTCCGGCGCCAGCGGCTGACCGGCGCGCAGCGCGGCGAAGGCGCTGGCGGCCTCCGCCGCGGCGCAGGGCGGACCGAAGCAGACGTTCAAGCCGTGGTCGCTCAGCCGGCAGCCGGCTTGATGAAACGCCGCATGCCGGGCCCGCAGCGCTTCGAGAAAATCCCCCAGCCGCCGGATCTCGATGTTCGCGCGCGCCGCCAGCAGGTCGGTCCAGCGGTTGAATGCCGCCGCGTCGCTGGCGTTCAGCGCCCCGTCGGGACGGAAGGTGGGAAAGATCCTCAGCCCCGCCGCTTGCAGTTGCCGGTGCGCCGCCAAATCATCGGTCGGCGAGTCCGTGGTGCAGACCGCGCGCACGCCGAACGCACGCAGAATGCCCCGCGCGCTGCGCTCCGGAGTTTGCAATCGCCGGTTGGCCCGCGCCCACACCGCCTCCGCCGTCTCCGGGCCCAGCAGCCCGTCGAAATCGAAATACCGTTTCAGCTCCAGGTGCGTCCAGTGATACAGCGGGTTGCCCAAACAGCGCGGCGCCACCGCCGCCCAGGCCAGAAATTTTTCCCGCGCCGGCGCATCCCCGGTAATCCGCCGCTCCTCCACCCCGCAGGCGCGCATCGCCCGCCATTTATAGTGGTCGCCGTCCAGCCAAATCTCCGTCAGGTTGGCGAACCGCCGGTCGGCGGCCAAATCCGCCACGGGCAGGTGGCAGTGGTAATCCCATATCGGCTGGCGTTCGGCGTAGCCGTGGTACAGCCGCCGCGCCGCCGCCGTCGCCAGCAAAAAGTCCTCATGTATGAATGTCCTCATTGGCGATTGCGGTCACGCGCCCGGGCCCCTTGGCGGCCAACGCCGCTGGCGCCGCCATCCGGCCCGGCCCTCCACACAATAGCTTTCCCCGCCCCCGGATACAACCGCCCCGCCGCCCCGACCGACCCGCGGCGCTCGTGGGATAGCCGGCCCGGCCGCCTGCGCAGCGAATGTAGGATGGCCGTCTTGGTTGTGGCAAACCGCACAGCCGCCCTACGGCTGCACCGGCGGCCCGTCGCCATCCGTGCCGAACCGCGGCTCCATTCCGCCCGGCGCAACGGACCGATCCCGCGGAAGGCCGGCTACCGCTGCGGGCAGCGCTCCACGATCGTCTTCGGCTCGTAGGTCCAGCCGCGCGCCAAACGGCGATCCTCGCGCCACGCGGTCCACAGCAGGAACGGGCCGAGCAGAACGCCGCCGCGGGCCGGCCAGCCGAATTCCCGTATGATGCGCCGGCGCAGAACACGGACCCGCAGGGCAACACGGCGATTGCCCCGGCGCAGGCGGCGCTCCATCGCCCACAACACCGCCGGATATAGGACGCGCAGTTGCCGCGCCTCGAAGGCAAACCGGCGTCGCACCCGCGGATCCGGATGATGGCGATGGCGCAGCCAGCCGGCGAAGGTGGTGCGGCAAATGCGATACAGGCTGGGGCCGTTGCGCGCAAAGTCGCGGACAAAGGCCCGGTCCAGCCAAACCTTGGATTCATCCCGGCTCAGCGCCGCATGGCGGAAATTGAACTTGAATTGGCCGTGCATGTCCGCCGGATCCATCTCCGGCAGCAGCCGTCCCGCCGCCGCCATTTCCGCGAACAGCGGGGTACCCGGCGCCGGCGTATACAGCATGAACTGATGGAAATCGGTGTCATGGGCGATGGCGTGCGCGATCTCCCCGGACAGGTTTTCGCGGGTGTGATGCTCCAGGCCGATGATGGTCGAACCCAGCAGGCGAATGCCGTGCCCGCGCAGTTCCCGCGCCAATTGCAGGGTGTCGCTTCCCTTCAGCTTGGCGTAGGCGCCGCGCGGCGACTCCAATCCCATCCAGATCCAAGAAATGCCCAGGCTGACGAGTTCCTCCATCGTGTACTTGCGGATCGCATTGGCGGAGGAGAAGACATAGAAGCTCCAGCTTTTGCCGCCGGCGCGCATCAGCTCCAGCAGCTCCATCGCCCGCCGCCGGAACAGCAGGAAGTTCTCGTCCATGATGAAGAACGACTGGACCTTCAGCCGCGTTTCCATCTCGCACATGACGGAGAAAAGCTCGGCGCCCGTCCGGTAAAAATCCAGATGCTTGCCCTTGCCGCCGAAAAACGCCGACGTCGTGCAGAAATTACAGCCCAGCGGACAGCCGACGGATGGGATCACCGTCGCCGCCGTGGCGCCCTCCGACGCTCGGGCGGTAATGCCCATGACTCGCAGTCCAAAGCCGGAGATGATGGCGGGATGCCGAATCGGCGCGCTGGGATCCGCCCCAAGATAGCGGCGCATCCAGGCGACGCCGTCCCCGGCCACGATGTGGTCGGCATCCAGCAGGTCCCCCAGTCCCGGAATGGCGGCCACATGCCCGCCCACCACCACCTGCGCCTCCGGCGCGAATTGGCGCGCGATGCGGCACATTTCCCGCACCTTGCCGACGTTGACCATGATCGAGGAGATCCCAATGACGTCGTACCGCCCGGTTTGCACCTCGCGTTGGAACCGCTCGCGGGTGGGAAAATCGAGCAGCGTGCAAGCGGCCGGGATATTCTCCCGGATCAGCATCAGGCCCCAGGAGCGGTGGAACATGCGCAGCGAAAAGACCCCTTGGGCGCGGGTGACCTGGTTGTGGTACAGCTCCATCGGGTTGATGGCGCGGCTGCCATATCGGTCGTCCTGGGCATAGGGGCCGAAGACGGAGGTCAGCAGGACGCGAGCCCGGGCGCCCTTGGGATGGCGCGGATATGAAGCCGTGGCGGAATCGTCGGATAACGATGTTGATGGCAAAACGTCCCCCACATTGAGCGTAGGCGAATAGGCGGCGAACGTTCGGATCGAAGCCTTCGAAACTGACGGCGGTCAGGGCTCGTAACGGAAAGCCAGGAGGCGGACCGCGCCCCGCGAGCGTCACGGCGGGGCCGCCGGGTCTCCGGCTCAGCTGTGCGGCAATCGCGCGGGCGGAGGCCTGGCCTGCGGCTGCGCCGCCGTCCGTGGAACAGGCTTCAGCCTGTGTGTGGCGGGCTTTAGCCCGCAGGCGCTCGCGCCGCGTAAGCGGGACGCCCCGCCGGCTGCCGGGCTGGCAGCCCGCCCCCAGGCGCTGCCACCGGCCCTTGGCGCAGCGAAAGTGGGATAGCCGTCTCGGCTGTCGTTCTCCGCCTGCGCGGCGCCAGGAAATTCCCCGCTCCGGGTCCCCGAAGCCCTCCGCGGCTTTCGGGGTGGAACGAAGCGAGGCGACGGTGATCGCCTCGCCCGCTCCAGGCGCAACGGAACCGCCAGGCGCACCACTTGTGCTCACGAGCGGGGCGAGCGAAGTGCAGCGGAGCGCCGCGCGAGGTCCCGAGCAGAGCGAGGCGGGGCGGAGGCGAGGGCGACGCAGTGTACCCAGATGTACATGAGGAGCCCGAAGCCAAGCCACGCGGCGCGTGGCGCCAAGAAATGCCCCAACAAGGCTATGCGACGGTTATCGCCCCGCCTGTACGGTTGAGCCGCGCCCCGCGACGGAGTACATTGAAGGGCGGACTCGCCCCATGCGAGCCAGGAGGATGCGCCGCGGTTTGCTCGGGCGCCGAAACTATGCAGCGGCACACGGCCCATTCCCATTGCACGCCGGCTACTCCGCGGGCTCGGTCGCTGGCGGCGCCCGCCCTGGGCGCTCTGATTTTCGGCCTGCTGGCGCTGGCCGGCTGCCATCGCTCCGCCCCCGGCCGGGTCATCGCCGTCATCCCCAAAGGTACGGAAAATCCCTACTGGCAGACCGTCCATGCCGGCGCGGCGGCGGCGGCCCAGCACTACGGCTACCGCATCTGGTGGAACGGCCCGCCGGCCGAAACCGACTACACGCAGGAAGTGGACATCGTGGACGACGCCATCAGCCGCCGGGTGCAAGGCATCGTCCTGGCCCCAGCGCAGCAACAGGCGCTAGCTCCCGTCGTCCGCCGCGCCGACGCCGCCCACATCCCGGTGGCGATCATGGATTCCGGCATCGCCCTGCCCCCTTCCGCCTACGTCACCTACGTCGCCAGCAATAATCGCGAGGGCGGCAAGATGGACGCCGACTATCTCGCCCAACTCCTGCACGGCCACGGCAATATCGGCATCGTCGGCGTCGCCCCCGGCAGCGTCTCCACCGTGCAGCGGGAGCACGGCTTCGAACGGGAGATCGCCAGCCATTACCCCAATATCCACATCGTGGCCTTTCAGTACGGCATGGCTGATGTCGCCAAATCCCGCACCGTCGCCGACGACATTCTCTCCGCCCATCCCCATCTCGACGGCATGTTCGCCTCCAACGAGAGCAGCGCCCTGGGCTGCGTCTTGGCGCTGGAGGCCCATCATCTCGCCGGCAAAATGCCGCTGGTCGGCTTCGACACCGATCCCGACCTGGTCCGCGCCCTGCGCCAGCACGTATTGGACGCGTTGATCGTCCAGGACCCCTACAAGATCGGCTATGATGCCGTGCGGGCGCTGGTGCGTCAGCTGCATGGCCAGTCCAACCCGGCCCGCATCCAAACGCCGCTGCATCTGGTCACCCCAGCCAACATGAACGCCCCCGGCATGCAGGCCGTCCTGTCGCCGCCCGTCTTCCAATAGCCCCGCCGCGCGGAGCGCCTGCCGCTTGCCCATCCCGCCCACCGATCCCGCTGCCGATTCCGCCGCCGAGCCGGCCGCCGCCGTGCCGCCGGCGGTCGCCATCGAGGGCATCTGGAAATCCTTCGCCGCCCCGGTGCTGCGGGGCGTGAGCGCGGAGTTTCGCCCGGGCGAAATCCATGCCCTGCTGGGCATGAACGGCGCCGGCAAAAGCACCTTGATGAAGATCATCGCCGGCGCCCTTCAGCCCGAGCGCGGCGTCCTGCAAGTCAACGGCCAGCCGGCGCGCTTCCGCCATCCCCGCGAAGCGCTGGCCGCCGGCATCGCCATGGTTTATCAGGAGCTGGATCTGGCGCCGCATCTCACCGTCGCCGCCAACCTCCTGCTCGGCGCCGAGCCCGGCCGCGGCTGGGGCCGCCTGGACGCCGCCGCCGAACGCCGCGCCGCCCGCGATCTTTTGGACGAATGCGGCATCACCCTCGATCCCGCCCGCCGCCTCCGCGATCTGCGCACCGGCCAGCGGCAACTGGTCGCCATCGCCAAGGGATTCCATCGCGCCCGCCGCCTGCTCATCCTGGATGAGCCCACCAGCGCCCTCAACGCGGCCGAGGTGCGGACGCTGTTTCAATTGTTGGAGCGCCTGCGCCGCGGCGGCCTGGCGATCATCTATATCTCCCACCGCTTCGAGGAGCTGGCACAGATCGCCGGCCGCGTCACCGTCCTGCGCAACGGCGAGATCGTCTTCTCCGCAGCCGCCGGCGGCGAGGCCGCCGAGGCCGAGCGCGGCGCGGCGCACGCCCCCGCGGGCCGCCAAACCGCCGCAGGTTTCGATTGGCCGGCAATCGCCGCCGCCATGGTGGGCGAAAAGGTCGCCGTCACCCGCCACGCCGCCGCGCCGCCCGCCGCTGCGCCGGTACGCTATGAACTGCGCGGCGCCGCCCTGCGCGGCCATTTCTCCGGCCTCGACCTGGCGATTCGCGCCGGCGAAGCCGTCGGCCTGGCGGGCATCGCCGGCGACGGCCGCGCCGCGTTGGCGGAGTGCATCTTCGGCCTGCGGCGATTGGACGCTGGCGAAGCCCGCCTCGACGGCCGGCCCGCCCTCGCCCGCGGCAGCACCGAGGCGGTGCGCCAGGGCCTGGGCTTCATCCCCGAAGACCGCGCCCAAGCTCTTTGCCCCCAGCTCCCCGCCACCGCCAACGCCACGTTGGCCACCGTTCCCGCCTTCGCCTCTTGGTGGCGCCTGCGCCGCCGCCGCGAAATGGCGATCGCCGCCGACAGCCTCGCCGCCAGCGGCGTTGAAGACCGCTTCTGGCGCCTGCCCTCCCGTTCACTCAGCGGCGGCACGCAGCAGAAGCTGTTGTTCGCCCGCTGGCTGGCCCAGCCCAGCCGCCTGCTGATTCTCAACGAACCCACCCGCGGCGTGGACATCCGCGCCCGCCGCGACATTCACCAGCAGATCGCCGCCCGCCTGCGCGCCGGCGCCGCCGTGCTGGTGGTCAGCTCCGATCTCGAGGAACTGATGCAGCTCTGCCACCGCGTTCTCGTTCTGCGCCGCGGCTGCGTCGCCCAGGAACTTGCCGGCGACGCCATCACCCGGGAGGCCATGCTGCTCGCCGCCGCCCCCGCCGGCAGAGCCGCCGGTTCCCCCGACGCCGGAGGGCAGCCATGACTCACGGCGCCCGGCACAACCTATCCGCGCACCGGAGGCGCGCGATGAGCCGCAGCGCCGGAGGAGCGCTATGAGCCATTGGTGGAAACGCCTGCTCCCGTACACCAGCCTGGCCCTGTTGTTCGTGGTGCTGGCCATCAGCTCGCCGAATTTTCTTCGCCTGGAAAATCTCGGCGCCGTCCTGCGCCAAGCCACGGTAGTCACCATCATCGCCGTGGGCATGACGCTGGTCATGATCGCCGGGGAAATTGACCTCTCCGTCGGCTCCCTCGCCGCCCTCTCCGGTGTCTATACCGCCTTCGCCTTGCAGCATTGGACTTCGACCGCCGCCGGCATCGCCGTGGGCATCGGCGTCGGCGCTCTGCTGGGCCTCATCAACGGCCTTTTGACCACGCGGTTTCTGGTGCCCTCCTTCATCGCCACCCTCGGCACCATGGGCATTTTCCGCGGCTGGGCGCTGCTGGTCACGCACGGCGTCCCGGTCACCAACATTCCTGCCGCCTTCGGCGCTCTCTCCGACGGCGCCCTCTTCGGCGTCCTCCCCTATCCCGTTTTGGCGCTGGCCATCGCCGCCGCCGTCGGCTATTACCTGCTCGAACACACGCGCCTGGGCCGTTACTGCTATGCCCTGGGCAGCAACCGCTCCGCCTGCGTGCAGTCCGGTATCCCCGCACGCCGTTACGTGCTGCTGATCTTCGTCGTCGCCGGCGCTTTCACCGGCTTGGCCGGCGCGGTGGAGACCGCCCGCCTCATCAGCGGCCAGCCCACCGCCGGCATCGGCTTGGAATTGGACGCCATCGCCGCCGTGGTCATCGGCGGCGGCACGCTCACCGGCGGCGAAGGGTCCATCCTCGGCACCATCGCCGGCTCGTTCGTCATGGCGCTCATTCATAACGGCACCGACCTGCTCGGCATCTCCCCCTTCGTCCAGGAGATCATCATCGGCGCGGTCATCGTCGCCGTCGTCGGCCTGGACGAACTGCGCCGCCTCCGCCTGCGGCAAGCCGAAGCCGCGCTATGAGCCGCCGCAGCGCAGCGGGCGCGCGGCCCATAGGCCAGGCCGGAGA
Source organism: Acidobacteriota bacterium (assembly GCA_021827785.1). Lineage (GTDB taxonomy): Bacteria > Acidobacteriota > Terriglobia > Terriglobales > SCQP01 > JAKAUF01. Next base: position 10,880 of record JAKAUF010000348.1, read on the forward strand.
TTCGGCCCCCAGAGCGAAAAGCGGGGCCACGAAGCGGGGCGAGAGGCGAGCAGGGCTAGGCCGCGGGTCGGGCGGGCCGGGAGGAGTACACGGAAGTACCCGATCCGGCCAATCCGGTCGGGAACGACGCCATGCGACGCTTATCACCCCGTCTCGGCCCATCGTCATCATTGGCGCCGGCGGCATCGTCCACGACGCCCACCTTCCCGCCTACCGCCAAGCCGGCTTCCCCGTCGCCGGCATCTGCGACCTGGACGCCGCCAAAGCCGCCGCCCTGGCCCGCCAATTCGCCATTCCCCGCGTCTATTCCACGCTGGCCGAGGCGGTGCGCGCAGCCCCGCCGGAAGCCGTCTTCGATGTCGCCGTCCCCGCCCCCGCCTTGCAAGCGGTGGTCGCCGAACTGCCCGCCGGCCGCGCCGCGCTGCTGCAAAAACCATTGGGGGAAAGCCTGGCGCAGGCCCAGGCCATCGCGGCCCTCTGCCGCCGCCGCCAACTCCGCGCCGCCGTCAATTTCCAGCTCCGCTACGCCCCCAACGTGCTGGCCGCCCGCGATCTGCTGGCCGGCGGCGCGCTGGGCCAACTGCACGCCATGGAGGCGCGGGTCAACGTCCACATGCCCTGGGGGCTCTGGACCTTCCTCGCCCGCCATCCCCGTGTCGAAGTGCTCTATCACAGCATCCATTACCTCGACCTCATCCGCGGCTTCCTCGGCGACCCGCGCGGCGTCTACGCCAAAACCATCCGCCATCCGGCTACGCCCGACATGGGCCCCACCCGCTCCGCCATCATCTTGGACTACGGCGACCAATTCCTCGCCACCGTCACCGCCACGCACCACAACGTCTTCGGCCCGGAGCGGCAGGAAAGCTTCATCCGCTGGGAAGCCACCCGCGGCATGATCATCGCCCAGATGGGCCTCAACCTGGATTACCCCGCCGGCCGCCCCGATACGCTGGAATACGCCGTCGTGGAAGGGGACCCGGCATCAGGCTCCGCCCAGGCCAAGCCCGTCTGGCATTCCGTCCCGCTCGCCGGCAATTGGATTCCCAACGCCTTCATCGGCACGATGGCCAGCGTCATGCGCTGGGCCGATGATGCCAACGCTCCCGCCCCCACCGCCGTGGAGGACGCGGTCAAAACCATGGCCGTGGTCGAAGCCGCCTATGCCTCCAGCGCCGCCGGCGGCCACCCGTTGGACCTCGCGGAAAGATAAGCCGCCGGAGCGGCGGCGTCTTGCCGGCTTCCGCGCCCCGCGCGCCCGGAGAGCCGGCATCTTGCCGGCTCCCGCCTCTAGCCGCAAGATTTGGCCGATCTGCGCCGGAGCCTCCCGCTTACGCGCTATCCTAGGAGCCGCGCCGAGCCCCGCCCGATCCGCCGATGCTTCCCGTCATTGACACCCACCAGCACCTCTGGGACCTGGACCGCTTCCACCTGTCTTGGCTCCAGCGCGCGCCCATGCTGCGCCGCAGCTTTCTCCCTGACGATTACCGCGCCGCCATCGCCCCCGCCGCCCAATCCGGCCTCGCCCCCGGCGCTGCCGCCGGTGCTGCAATTGTCCAATCCGTGTTCGTCGAAGCCGACGTGGACGCGCCGGAATGGCTGGCCGAAGCCGAACATGTGCTCGCCCTCGCCGCCAGCGGCGAAGGCGCCCCCATCGCCGGCATCGTCGCCGCCGTCCGTCCTGAAGCCGGCGATTACCGCCGCCATCTCGACCGTCTCGCCGCCCTTGGCCCCGCCATCAAAGGCGTCCGCCGCGTCCTGCACACCGAACCCGAGGGCCTGGGGGAAACACCGCGCTTCACGGAGAACGTCCGCGCGCTTGCGGACTACGGCTTCAGCTTCGATCTCTGCCTGCGCCCCAGCGAGCTCGGCACGGCGCTCCATCTTGCCGACGCCTGCCCGAATGTCGCCTTCATCCTCGACCACTGCGGCAACCCCTTAATCGCCGCCGGCCCGAAATCGCCGGAAACAGAAGCCTGGCGCCGCCGCATCCACCAGATCGCCCAGTTGGGCAACGTCTGCTGCAAAATCTCCGGCATCGTCAACCAAGCCGCGCCCGGCCGGGCGACCGCCGAAAACCTGCGCCCCTACGTCGAGCACTGCATCGCATGTTTCGGCTGGAACCGCGTGCTGTTCGGCAGCGATTGGCCGGTCTGCACCACCGCCGCCAGCCTCGCCGATTGGCTTGCCGCCCTGCGCCACATCGTCGCCGGCGAAGACGCCGAGAACCAGCGCCAACTCTTCTCCGCCACCGCCGCCCGCGTCTATCGCCTGCCGCCGCTGCCTGCTCACCCCTCCTAATTTCCCGCTGGAAACAGTGGGATGGCCGTCCCGACCCTCGGTTGCCGCCGCCGCAGGGGCAGGAAAGTGGACGGCCCTCCCGGCTTTCTGCGAGTCGCGCGGAGGGCGACGCTACGCAGGGCAGAAGCTCTACCTCACGCGCCGGCCCCGGTGCTCCCGCCGCGCGCACCATCTGGGGTATGCCCACGGCTTGCGTGCGGTCGCGCTGCGTGCGGTCGCGCGGCGCGCAGCCGCGCCCGCCGCGTGGAATGGGCTTCAGCCCGTATGCCGCGGGCTTTAGCCCGCAGCGCAGCAGCGTTTCCGCCCCTAGCCGCCCGCCAAGTCGCGAAGCTGGAAGCCCTTAACCCGCCCGGGTGTCAGTCCATGTGGAACACTTCCCGCATATCCGCCCACCACTCGCCTTCGCGCCGCCCCTCGACCGGCGCTTGCATCGGCTGCATCAGCGCCCACCACTCCTGCGTCTTCCCGTCCTCCGCCAGCCGCGCCATGTCCGCGGCGAAGTCCCGGCCGCTGTACTCGAAATAGCCGAACAGCAAATCGCCGAACAAAAAGATGGAATAGTTGCGAATGTGAGCCCGCGCCAGCGCCTGCCGCACCTCCGGCCACACCGCCTGATGATGGCGAATGTATTCTTCCCGCCGCTCCGGCCGCACGCGCAATATCTGCCCGTAGCGCCTCACGCCCGCATTCCCGCCGCCGCTGCCGGCCGCTCGCCCCGGAGAATCGCCTACCGCCATGGCCGCACCTCGATTTGCCGCACCGTCACGCCGGGATGGTCAAAGAAAATCTGCACCGTATGCCGCCCCGCGCCCAGCGCGAACGGCGAACCGGAGACCCATCGCGCGCCCTCCCGCCGCAAGCCTTTATCCGGCCCGTTCCAGCGGTCCACCGTCAGGCTTAGCCCGCCGCCTGAGGCCCACACCACCACGCGGTACAGCCCCGCCGCCAGAAGACGGAAGCGGTATGTAGCGACGCCGGCGTGCCACGCCTGCCGCCAAATATTTTCATCCCACGGCGGCATCTGAATCGCCGCGGTCAGCACCGCGCCGCGCCGCGATCGCGCCACCGGCGCCACCACCGCCTGCAATTTCGCGGTGATCGTCCGCGCCGGCGGTGCGCTGAGTAGCACCGGCACCTGGTTCGCCGCCGTTTCCACCGTGAACGCCCCGGTCCGCGGCAAGCGAAACGCCTGCACGCCGCGGTCCACGCCGCGCACCGCCCGCAGACGCCGGCCCGCCTGCCGCGCGATCACCACACGGTCGCCGCTGACCAGCAGCACCGCGCCGGGCCGCGCCGCACGTCCCGCCCAAATCACCCGCGCCCCGCCCCGCGCCGCCGCCTGCACGCCGGCCGCGTTGGCCCAGGCGTCATAGTCCACCAGCCACGCCGCCAATCCGTTCGCCGCCAACGGCCCGCGCAGATGCAGCGTGACCGGCGTCCAGCCGGCTTTCCCCCCGCCGCCGGAGTTGCTTCCGCCGGCCGGCTTCACCCGCCAGGTTTGCGTCACCGCCGGGAAGGGCCGCAAGCTCCTCGCCGTGGCGATGTCGCCTTCCACATCCGGCGTGTATTTGCCCCACGCAAATCGCCCGAACTGCCACACCTCCCGGGGAAGATAATGCCGCGAGGTGATCGCCGCCAGCCGCCGCCAATCGCGCAGGGCGATTTGCAATTCGCCGATCGCCCGCCGCTTCTCGCTCACATCGCCCGTGAACAAATACTCCCCCGCCGCGGTCGCCGCCCAAATCTTTGCGGCGTAATACCGGCCCAAATTCGCCCACGCCAAATCATCCGACCGCGCCGCCAAAAACGCCGCGCGGTACGGCGCCGGCGGCGCGGCGATCCGTCCCGCCGCCAGCACCTGCCGCCCCTCCGCCTCCAGTTGCGCCGCCACCGCCAGCGGCGTCTCTCCCCGCTGCGGCGCCCCGGCGGCGCTCGCGGCGACGTAGCGGGGAATGTTTTCTTCCCATTCGCGGAAGACGGGCGGCGTAGCCGCGCCGGGGCCCGCGCCCGTCCGCCGGTCCAGCGTGTTGTTGAAGATCCAAGCCCGCAGGCCGTGGTACAGCCCGTCGCGGCGATAGTTGATCCGCGGCTGCTCGGCGGAGGTGTTCCAGGAGCCGATATCGCCTTCGACCATCCAATCGCCGTTCATATAGTTCCAATGGAAGCGCGTCACCTGCGGCGCGATGCGGCTGGCGGTTTCGCTCGCCGCCGCCAGCGCGTCCCCCGCCGGCCCGTACCGCCGCTCGAAGCCGCGCAGCCAAATCCGATTCGAGGCGCTGTCGTTATAGCCCAGCCGCCCGAACAGCGCATACATCAACCATTGCTTTTGGAACTCGTAGGGCTCGGCTTGCCGCTTCTGAAAGCGCGGCGTGTCGTAATCGTCCCGCCCTGGCACATCCGCCTCCGACCCGAAGCTGAACCCCGCCGCGCCGGTCGCCTTCAGATCCGCCATCATCCGCCGCACCAACCCCGGGTCGCCCCAGCGCAAGGTGAAGATGTCGTCGTTGCGCAGATGCCACAGGATTTTGTAGTTGTGCGCCTGCGATAGCCAGGCGTGATTTTGCAGATGCGGCCGCGCCGACGAAATGGCGTGCTCGCCGTTGTACTTGATGTCCAAATACACCGGGCCGTCGTGGTAGCCCGCCGCCGCCCGTGCCGTCGCCGCCGGCGTCCCGCCCCAATAGCGCAGGATGAAGGGCACGTGCTTGCGCCCCGACTGGTCAATGGCGCGGAAATAGACATCGGCGATCCACGCCGCCCGCCGGTCCGGCGGAATGGGGCGCATCTGCTCGCCTTGCGTCGTGCCCAGCCCGGTCAGGTGCGGATATTCGCGCAGCACCGCCCGAATCGCCGCCCGCAGATAGCGCCGGACCAGCGGGGTGTTGACGTTCCGCTCCGGCAGATGATGGGCGCGGGCGAAGCCTGGCGGCAGGTCCACGTTCCAGGTCACCAAATACACATCCAGCCCGCGTTCCCATGCGGCGTGAAACAGCCAATGGAAAAACGCCTCCTGCCGCCGCATCCGCCGCGGCGACAGCCGGTCCGCCTCGGGATACCGCCGCAGCGAGACCAGCTCCGGCCAAGGATCGGCGCTCCAAAACTCCAGCGCGCTGAAGCGGTCCCGCGCCAGCGTGTCGAGGAACTGCCGCCAATAGCCGTGGCGCCAAAACCAGGCGTGATGCTGCAAATTGCGATAGGCCAAATACACCGTGCCGGGCAGCGGCAGGTTGTATTTGAACGCCCGGATTGCCAGCTGCGGCGCCCGGTTCTCGGCCGGAATCTGCTCCAGCCGCCGCCCCGCCCGCAGCTCGGCACAGAGCCGCAGCGCGCCATAGACCAGCCCCCGACCGTCGCCGCCAATCACGGTCACTCCGTGACCGCTAGGAATGGTCATTCCGTGACCGCTAGGAATGGTCACGCCATGACCTCGGGGAGTGGTCACGCCGGGATCCGTGGAGGTGGCCGCGCCGCGGCCCCCGGAGACCGCCGCGCCGCGCCCGCTCGCAGCGCCAGCGCCGCCGCTGGGAACGATGCGGAACGACTGCGCCGCGCCGGGCACGATCTCCAGCCGCACCACCGGCCCCGCCGCGCCCACCGCGTAGCCCGCCGCCGTGAGCGCCCGCCGCACTTGCCGCGCCGCCCACGCCGC
>JAKAUF010000276.1 GCA_021827785.1 Acidobacteriota bacterium
CCAGCGTTCCGGCCACGGCGCCATGCGCCACCGCATCCCAGCTCTGGCCATTGATGCCGCGCAGGTCCACCCCGGTCAGCCGCACCGGCGTCCGGCCTTGCGCCACCAAATGCACGTTCACCCAGAAATGCTGCCCGCGAATGGCGGTGGTGAAGGTCGCCGGCGTGCCGAAGAACATCGCGAACAATCCGCTGGGCGGCTTCGGCGTGGTCACCGTCGCCTGTAGGTTCAGTTCCAGGGCCTGCACCAGGGCGGTGTTGAACTGCGCCTGCTTGATGTGCAGCTCATAGAGCACGTTGTACTTTGCCAGCGGCGCGATGGCGCTGGCCTGCACCCGGTTTACCAGGGCATTCATCCGCCGGTAGCCTTCGGCCAGCACCGGCGCGATGCGCTCCGGATGCACCGGATCGAACTGCCGCATCGCCGTATCCACGTCGGCGTTGATCTTCTCCAGCGCCGGGCGCAGGAACGCGGCGGCCGGCCCGGGCGCCAAATCGGCGATGCCGGGCAGGGAGGTGTCAATGCCCTGAAACAGCGAGTTTTCCACCGCCGGGACCGGCACCCGCGAGGCAAATAAATGATAGTCGCTGGTCTGCCGTCCCGCCTCCGGCAAGCCGATGCCGCCGTTTTGCGATTTTTGGAAGCCCAGGCCGAGCCGCGAAATCTGGGAATAGTTCAGTCCCAGCAGCGGGGCGAACTGGCCGACCGGAAGCCGCACGCTCACGCTCACCGCGCCCGGCTGGAATTTCCCGGTAATGTAGTCGAAGACGCCGGCAGGATAGTACCTCTGGCTGGCGTAGTCCCACATGCCTTTGGGGTTTAGCTGGCCGGGCATCAGGCCGAACGGCACGCGGGCAAAATCCTTCAGCGGCGTCCAGGGCCGCAGGCCGCGGGCGATCTGCCGCGGGAACATCTTGGGATTGCCGGCGTCTTTATAGGCCAGTTGCGTCATCTCTCCGGACACCTGATGGTTGCCGTGGCCGTCGGAGTGCCAGCCGACGAAGACCGAGGTCAGCACCAGCGGCCGGTCCATGCGGATGACCCGCACCACGTCCGCCAGCACCCGCTGCTTGCCCCACTTCTCCAGGCTGCCGCGGCGGGACTTCGAGAAGCCGAAGTCCACCACGCGGCTAAAGTACTGCGGCGCGATGCCGTAGTAGCGGTCGGCGTGCAGCAGCTCCTCGGTGCGCACCAGGCCCAACTGGTCCCAAAAGTCCGAGGACATCACGTTGGCGCCGCCCTCGCCGCGGTTCAGCGTCAGCAGCGCCACCCGCGCGCCCTTGCCGCGGGATTCATAGGTCATCATCGGCCCGTCTTCGTCGTCGGGGTGGGCGTCAATCATGATCAGGCTGGCGCGGGTGTGCAGCTTTTTCAGCGTCTGCCATAACGCCAGTGAACCCCGGTTGACCGGAATGGCATGCGCCGAAACCCGGGCATGGCCGAGGGCGATGGTGCGCGGCGCCTGGGCTTGGACGGCGGTGACCGCCAGCAGAACGCCGCCGGCGGCCAGCAGCGCGCCGGTCAGGGCGCGGCCCACGGCCGAAACGAAATCACGAAGTCGGGAACTCATCAGGAATCTCCTCATTGAAAGTAGTCGCAACCGCTCACACCACGATGCGCGCGGCGCCCGGCCGCGGCGCCAAATCGGCCGGAAACGGCATCGCTTCCGCGCAGCCTACCCGCGCCACCACCCACGCGGCGCTGGCGCTGCCGCGCTCCAGGCATGCGGCCAAGGGCTGGCCGCGGCCAAAGGCGTCCAAGAAACCGGCGGCGAAACCGTCGCCGGCGCCGACGGTGCTGACCACCGGCGTGGCCGCCGCCGGACGGCGGATCCGTCCCGCCGCGGAATACGCCACCACCCCGGCGGCGCCTTGCTTGCAAACCACCACCCGCGCCCCGCGCGCCAGCATCGTCCGGGCCACGCGGTCGCCGCCGGGCCGCCGCGCGGCCGCGGCCAGCAGGCGCATCTCCACCTCGTTGGCCAGCACCACATCCACCAGCGGCAGCGCCGCCCAGGCGGCGCGGCCCGCCGCGGTCGCCGATGGCCAGCTCGATTCCCGGTAATCCACGTCCAGCACCGTCGTCAGGCCGGCGCGGCGCGCCGCCGCCAAGGCGCGCAGTGTCGTCGCCCGGCTGGGCAAGGCGCAGAGGCTGGTGCCGTTGGTCAGGAATAAGCCGCCATGCGCCGCGCGCAGCTCCGCCTGCAAGGCGCGCGTCCAGCGCAGCTGCTCGTCCGCCGGACGGCAGCGATAAAACACCTGCTCGGCGCCGTCCGGAGGCGCGATCTCGGTCAGGCACATCGAGCTGGTGTGCCCGGCCACGGTCTGCAGCGCTCCGAGATGCACGCCCTCGGCCGCCAAGCGGGAGCGGATGAACCGGCCCACCGCGTCGGCGGAAACCGCCGCCCCCAAACTCACCCGCCATCCCAGCCGCGCCAGGCCCACGGCGATGTTGGCGCTGGATCCGCCCAGTCCGGCCTCAAACCGCCGCACTTGGTCCAGCGGCTGGCCCGGCTGCGCCGAGTACAGATCGTAGCCCGCCCGCCCCAAGACCATGGCGCGCAGCGCGGCGGGACGGGCGGAGATGGCGGCGGGAACGGGCACGGTGACGAAATACAGCGGCAGCGTAAATCCTGCCCCCGGTCGAAGTCAACCAGAATCGTTTCGGCACCCAACCCGGTGCGGCCCCCGCCCGCGGCGGCGATCGCCGCGGGCGGGCCCGCCGCGCAAGCAAAAAACGCTTGACACACTACCGCCATTGTCGGTACAGTCCCGGAAATCAGAGTTGTGGCCGAATCGGTTCGGGATCGAACCGCGGCGGCGGCCGGGCCGGACCCGATCCGCCGCTGGCGTGATGATGAGCAACGGAAAATGCGAGTGCGAGCTGTCAGACCAGGACCGTGGGCCTTGGGCCCGGGAGGAATCGCGATGAAGCAACTGCTGCGTGGCGTGGGTCTCGTCGTTTTGTTGGCCTCGATGGCTTCGATGGTCTGGGCCCAGTCCAGTTTGGGCACCGTCGTCGGTGCGGTCAAGGACGCCAGCGGCGGCGCCATCCCCGGCGCCACCGTCACCTTGACCAACACCGCGACCGGCATTGTGCAACACACCGTCACGGACCAGACCGGGCAGTTTGTCTTTCCCGGCCTGATCCCCGACACCTACACCGTCAAGGCCGCCAAGACCGGCTTCGCCGCGCAGCAGGCCAACGACGTTCGCGTCTCG
>JAKAUF010000106.1 GCA_021827785.1 Acidobacteriota bacterium
CCTGCCCCGCGGCGTTCTCTATGTGACGGCCGGCATGATCACCGCGGTGATGACCTTGGCCATGGCGTTCGCGCCCCGCGTTCCCGCCGTGTTCATCGCCGGAGCGCTGTTCTATAACGGCATGGCCGGGGTCGTCTATGCCGCCTTCAACGCCGTCGGCTACCAAATCGTCGGGCGGAAGACCGCCGTCGCCAGCACCCAGCTGGGCCTGTTCTCCGCCTCCACCAACTTCGCCATCGTTTACATGACCTGGGCCGACGGCCAAGGCTTCAAACACTTCGGCACGCGCGGGCTGCTGCTTACCGACGGTTTGGCGTCGCTGCTGGCGGGCGCGCTGCTGCTGGTGTTTCTGGGCCGCCGCCTGGCGCGCCGTCCCGGCGCGGAAGCGGAGCCGATGCCCGCCCAGGCCGGCGCCGGCCGGGAAGCGTAATCCCCCGCCATCCCCGATTGCATCGGACGGCGATCGCCGTCCTACGCCGGCAACAGCGGGTGTGCGCGCGGCGGCGCCCTATTCGGACATCAGAAGAATCAACGGGCGCGGGTCGCGCTTGGCCCACTCCCAATAGCGCACCAGGATGGAATAGACCGTCAGGCCCACCTCGCCCTGCCCCCACAGCAAATATTGGAACGACTGCCGCATCAGGTTGCGGTGCGTCAGTCCCAGCACCAGGCTGATCGGGTCCAGGAGTTCGCTGATGTAGGCGATGGAGTTGGCCACGGCGACGGCGCCGAACGCCTCAATCAGGTAATTCGGCCCCTCCCGCCGCAGCCGCACGCGGACCGGCGCCAAGAACTCACTGCGGTTGTCCAGCAGCTTGACATGCAGAAACGCCAGCGGACCTTGCAGCTGAAAATGCGCGCGGACTTTTTCCGCCAGCGCGCTGCGGTACGCGGCGCTGGTCCCGTGCGCCGGCACGACGTTAACCTTCTTGCCGGTGATCTCGGCCCAGATCGCGCGCGACTCGTCGTCCAGAAAGACCAACTCGCTGACCCGCATCTCGGTGGCGCGCCGGTAGCGGCTGGCGGCGCTGAGCGCCAGCAGCAGGAAAATGAGGCAGGAGGCGATGATGACGCCGTCCGGGCGCTCCCGGACGTTCTCCACCAGGGTGTAGGCAAAGACCAGCGTGACCGCCCAGAAATAGCCGCTCCGCGCCCGGGCCAGGAGCGCCCAGCCATGCTTGACGGCCTCCGCCGCCTCCTTGTGCAACGCCAAGGCCACCGCCACGCCGGCGGAGAGCATCAGCACCAAGACGCCGGTGGCGTAGGCCGAGCCCTGCGCCTCCACGCTAGCGTGAAAAATGATGGTGATCAGCAAGTCCAGCGCCAGCAGCACCAGCACCAGCGGGCGGCGATAGGCGACCCACTGCGGCGCCATGCCGAAGCGGGGCAGGTAACGCGGAACCAGCGCCAGCAGGCCGGCCATGGCCGAGGCGCCGGCGAACCACAGAATCAGGATGGAGAACAAATCGTAGAGGCTGGCGAAATAGGGGCCCAGCAGCTGCACCGCCAGATAAGAGATCGCGCGGCCGCTCGCCGGCCCGCCCTGCTGATAGGCGGCGGGCGGGATCAGCAACGGGCAGACCCACGCCGATGCCAGCAAAAGCGCGCCCATGATTACCCCGGCGGTGATCAGCATTTTCCTCGTGTTGCGGATGCGGCCCCACGGCGGCCCTTCGCGTTTGGGATCGGCGTCTTCCTGGCTGCCCGCAATGAGCGGCATGACGCTGACCCCGGTCTCGAATCCGCCCAAGCCGAGAGCCAGCTGTGGGAAGACCAGCGCCGAGGCCACGGCGATCCGGCCCCAATCGCCATGCGCCGCCAGCGCCAGCCGCCATTGGTGCGTCAGCGCCGGGTGATGGAGCACGTCCCATGCCGCGGCGGTCAGCACGACCACGTTCAAGGCGAGGTAGGGCACGGCGACCAGCACCGCCACGCGAATTGCCTCGCGGAAGCCGATCAGGAAGACCGCGGCCAGCAATGCCAGAATGACGAGCGTCACGGACACGCGATGGTCGCCCAGCAAGGGATGGAAATAGGCGTTGGCGACGGCGTGGCGCGCGGCATCGGCGGCCGACAGCGTCATGGTGATGAGGAAATCGGTGCCGGCGAAGCCCAGCAGCACCAGCACGAAGATCTTGCTGGCCCAGCCCGGCAGCAGATGCTCCAGCATGGCGATCGAGCCCTGGCCGGCGTAGGAGCGCCGTGCGACTTGGCAATACAGGGGCACCGCGCCGAACAACGTGAGCGCCACCAGGAAGGCCGTGGCCGGCAACGCCAAGGCGCCGGCGGCGATCAGGGTAATGCCGGGCTGGAAGCCCAGATCGGAGAAATAATCCACGCCGGTCAGCCAAATCACGCGCCACCAAGGCGCGGCGCTGGCGGCGACCTCAGTGCCGTCAATGCGCCCTCCGGAGGCCATCCATTTTCCCAGCGGAGTTCGCGGCGGGGCATTCCGCGGGACAGGAAGTTCCAGCCGCTCCGGAGCGGAAATCGTCATGGCGTGGGGGGGGGAAGACGATCAGAATGGCTGACGCAGGGAATTGTAGCGCGGCTCACGCCGGCTGGTGGCGGCGAAACGCGCCGGCCCTCGCCGCCCGTTGGCCGCGGCTGCCGGCCTGGGTTGAATGGTTGTAGGGTGTCGCGGACCGCCTCGGTTGAAGCCGGGTTCAGGCCAGAAACGGGTTGCCGCGCCGCTCGGCGCCGATGGTCGTTTCCGGTCCGTGGCCGGGCACGACGAGAGTGGCCTCCGGCAGGGGCAGCAGCTTGTGATGGATGGAGCGCAGAATCTTTTGGCTGTCGCCGCCGGGCAGGTCGGTGCGGCCGATGGAGCCGGCGAAGAGCGTATCCCCGGCCAGCAGCAGCGATTCGCCGGGCAGGTACAGGCAGACGCTGCCGGGCGTATGCCCGGGCGTTTCCATCACCTGGAACTGATAGCCGCCAAAGGCTAGCGGCGCGCCTTCCCCCAGCGGCGCGTCAATCGCCACGCGCGGCGGCGGCGGCACGCCGATCCAGGCGGCTTGTTCGTCCAGCATGGCGTACAGCGCCTCGTCCGCCGGTTGCAGCAGCACCGGCGCCGGTCGCAACGCTTGCAGCGCCGCCGCGCCGCCGATGTGGTCAATATGCGCGTGCGTGATGGCGATCGCCACCAGCGTCAGTTGGTTCTCATCCAGCAGCGCCAATATGCGGTCCAGGTCGCCGCG
>JAKAUF010000308.1 GCA_021827785.1 Acidobacteriota bacterium
GTGGTTCTCCGGCCAGAGGATCAGGTTGGCCTGTTCCCGCAAATCAACGCTCATCGTGCGGCTCCGAAGCGCGGCAGCACGGGCGTGGGATCGTTCGCCGCCCACCGGCGCCGCACCTCCTGCAAGGTCTGTTCCCGGTTATGCGCCATTCTCTCCACCACCGCCGGCGGCGCAGCCGTCGGTTCGTACTTTGCGCTCCACAAAAAAATTTCCAGGACCGCCGGCGCCAAATCAACCCCCTTTTGGGTGAGTTGGTAGCAAATCTTCCGGCCATCGCCGTCGGCGCGTTGGGCGGTCAATATGCCCGCCGCCCGCAGGCGCTTCAGCCGCTCGGCCAGCACGTTGCTGGCGATGCCTTCCCCGGATTGCAAAAACTCCTGAAATGTCCGGTAGCCACGAACCATCACATCCCGGACGATCAGCAGCGACCACCGGTCGCCGAAGATCTCCAGCGCCATGCTCACCGGGCAGCCCGAGCGCCGCGTTGGCTTGCGACCGCGCCGGTTTCTGGCCAAACTACCACGGGTCACTTGCATTACGCAATCTATTTTGCGGGGGCGTTCCCGCAGGCGCAAGGGGATTTGTCGTCCTCGGCAGCCCCGCCCTCTCGCGGGGGCCGCGCCTTTTGCTCGGGGAGCAAAGCGGGCGCGGAAAGGCCGCGAAATTCCCCCGCGCCGCAAGCGCGGTGGCAATCGCTGCGGCCCGCCCCCAGCAAGCGAAGCGGCGCGGCCCCCAAAGCCGGGGTCCCCAACGCGCAGCGGTGCGCGTTGGGGTGGGCAGCCGCGCTGGGGCCCGCGCCAAGCAATTAGGCGCGGTTTCCACGCCTATAGGGCGTGGAAAAGATCGCCGGACGCAATCAGCGCGGAGCGGTCGAAACCGGCGGGAGCGGCGGCGAGATGAAAACACTCCACCCCGCCCATCTGCCGCGCAAACCCCGCAAACCGCTCAAACAGCGGCGCTTGCGTGCTATGCGCCTGGAAGGCCGCCAGCTTGGTTTCGAAGTACGCGGCAATATCCACCCGCACGTCTATCGGCGGCAGCGGAACCGTGGGCATATGCGGCGGGTTGCGTTCCGCCGTGCCATAAAATAATCGTGCCGCCTGATGGGGCAGCTTGGCCTGCTGTGGGAAAAACTGCTCCCGTCCCGCCCAATGGAAGGCCGCCGTCGCCGCCAACCCCGCCATGGCGTGATCCGGGTGGCCCGTGATGCCGCCCTCCGGCCCCAGCGTCAGCACCACATGCGGCTGAAAGTCGCGGATCACCTTTACCAGCCGTCCGGTGACTTCGTGGAAGTTCGCCTCCATCAGTTTGCCGTCGGCAAAGCTCCAAACCTGGTGTGCGCCGATCTTCAGCAGCTCACAGGAACGCGCCAGCTCGCGGGTGCGAATCGCCGCCAAGTCCTCGTTATCCACGGCGCGGCCCCGATTGCGCGCGGCTTCCCCAGCGGTCAGGCAGATCAGCAGGGTCTGGTTCCCGGCGGCGGCGGATTTCAGCAGCGTGCCGCCGAAGTTGCCGGCCTCATCATCGGGATGCGCGGTAATGCAGAGCAGGCGCTTCATAAGGCCATTGTAAGAACCCCAGACGCCGCGCGTCGCCTGTCCGGATGGGGGCCTTGCCGGCCAGGCTGGCCCTGGCCCTGGCCGTCTGGCCTACCCGCGCAGGTCCTGGCCGCTCATCTCCGGCGGCTCCGGCAGGTCCAGCAGCCCCAGCATGGTCGGCGCAATGTCCCGCAGCGAGCCGCCATTGTGCAAGCTATGTCCGCGCGCGCCCTCGCCCACCCAGATCAGCGGCACCGGATTGGTGGTGTGGGCGGTCTGCGGCCCGCCGGTGGCCGGGTCAATCATCTGTTCCGCGTTGCCGTGGTCGGCGGTGATCAGCAGCGCGCCGCCGCGCCGCCGCAGCGCCTGGTGGATCTCCCCCAGGCAGGCGTCCACCGTCTCCACCGCGCGGACGGTCGGCTCGATCTTGCCCGAATGGCCCACCATGTCGGCGTTGGCGAAGTTGGCGATGATGACGTCAAACCCGGGCTTCTCGATCGCCTCCACCACCCGCGCCGCCACTCCCCGCGCCGACATTTCCGGTTGCAGATCGTAGGTCGCCACCTTGGGCGACGGAATCAGGGCGCGATCCTCGCCCGGAAACGGCTTCTCCACGCCGCCGTTGAAGAAGTACGTCACGTGCGCGTATTTTTCCGTCTCCGCCACGCGCAAATTGCGCAGCCCCCGTTCCCCCATGACCTGCGCCAGCAGATGGTCCATGGACTCCGGCGGCATCACCACCGGCAGCGTGAAGGTCTTGTCGTAGCGGGTCATGCAGACGTATTCCAACGGGCGCGGCGCCGCCGCCGCTGGAATCACCGCCTCCAGCGCCGCGTCCGGCTCCCCGCTGCGCGTCAGCGCGCGCGTCATCTGCCGCGCCCGGTCGGCGCGGTAGTTGAAAAAGATCACCGCATCTTCCGGCTGAATGCCGCCCACCGGCCGTCCGTGGCTCGCGAGGACATGGGGAACGATGAACTCATCCGTGGTGCCCTGGTTGTAGCTCTCCACCAGCGCCGCCACCGGGTCCGTGGCTTGCGGCCCGGCGCCATGCACCATGGCGTCGAAGGCCAGCTTGATGCGTTCCCAGCGCCGGTCGCGGTCCATCGCGTAATAGCGCCCGGCGACGCTGGCGATTTCGCCCACGCCATATTCCCGGCACCGCTGCTGGATCTGCCGCAAATAATTCTGCCCGCTGGTGGGCAGCGTGTCCCGGCCGTCGGTGAAAGCGTGGATGTAGACGCGCTCCACTCCTTCCTTCTTCGCCAGCCGCAGCAGCGCATACAGATGGTTGAGGTGCGAATGCACCCCGCCGTCCGAGCACAGTCCCAGCAAATGCAGGCGGTGTCCGCGCGCCTGGCGCATGGCCTGTTGCAGCGCCGGGTTGCGGTCGAACTCCCCGCTGGCGATGGCGGCGTCAATGCGCGTCACGTCCATCCGCACCACCCGCCCGGCGCCGATGTTCAGGTGTCCGACTTCGCTGTTGCCCATCTGGCCCTCGGGCAGCCCCACCGCGGCGCCGGAGGTTTGCAGCCGCGTATGTGGAAACTCCTGCCGCAGCCGGTCATAGTTCGGCTTTCGCGCCAGCGCGATGGCGTTGCCGGGTCCGGCCGGTGCGCAGCCCCAGCCATCCAAAATCACCAGCACCACCGGCCGCACGGCTCCGTTGCCCGCCATTACGCCCGGCCCCCGGACAGCGCTTGCCGCCCCAGGAACTTTGCCCGGCCGCCCAATTCCTCTTCAATCCGCAGCAGTTGGTTGTACTTGGCGATGCGGTCGGTGCGGCTGGCGGAGCCGGTCTTGATTTGTCCGGCGTTCGTCGCCACCGCCAGATCGGCGATGAACGTGTCTTCGGTTTCACCCGACCGGTGGGAGATGATCGTTCCATAGCCGTTCTTCCGGGCCATCGCGATCGCTTCCAGGGTCTCGGTCACCGTGCCGATCTGGTTCAGCTTGATCAGGATGGCGTTGCCGATCCCCTCCTGAATGCCGCGCGCGAAGATCCGCGGGTTGGTGACGAATACGTCGTCGCCCACCAACTGGATGTTCTTGCCCAACGCGCCGGTCAGCGCTTTCCATCCCGGCCAGTCCGTCTCCGCCATCCCATCCTCCAGCGAAACGATGGGGTATTGCCGCGCCCAGTCCGCCCAATACGCCACCATCTCCGCCGGGCTCAGCCGCCGCTGATCGGATTTCTTGAAGACATACGCCTGGCCGTCGAAGAACTCGCTGCTCGCCGGATCCAAGGCGATCCCCACCTGGCTGCCGGCGCGGTACCCGGCCTTCTCGATCGCCTCCAGCACCACCTCGATGGCTTCCTGATTGCTTTTCACGCTGGGCGCGAATCCGCCCTCGTCGCCGACCGAGGTCACATAGCCGCGCTTCTTCAGTCCCGATTTGAGCGCATGGAAAATTTCCACGCCCCAGCGCAACGCTTCGCGGAAGCTCGGCGCGCCCACCGGCATCACCATGAACTCCTGAAAGTCCACGTTGTTGTCCGCATGCGCCCCGCCGTTCAGGATGTTCATCATCGGCAGCGGCAGCGTCACCGCCGCGTCGCCGCCCAGATGGCGGTAGAGCGGCAGGCCGCGCTCGGCGGCGCTAGCCCGCGCCGCCGCCATGGAGACCCCCAGCAGCGCATTGGCCCCCAGCCGGCCCTTGTTCCCCGTGCCATCCAGCGCGATCAGCTTGCCGTCCAGGGCCTTCTGATCGCCGGCCTCGAAGCCCTTCAGCGCCGCGGCGATCTCACCGTTGACGTGGCCCACGGCGCGGGTGACGCCCTTCCCCAGGTATCGCTTCGCATCTCCGTCGCGCAATTCAACGGCCTCATGCTCTCCGGTCGAGGCGCCGCTGGGCACCGCCGCGCGGCCCAGGGCTCCGCCGGCGAGGGTGACTTCCGCTTCCAAGGTCGGATTGCCGCGGGAATCCAGAATCTCGCGGCCGTGAATGGCGGTTATGGCTGACATAGGCGTAGGTGAATTTTCATTATAGGGGCGGCCCATGGCCTCCCGCCGGCAGCCTGCCGCGGCTTGGCGCCGCCCGCCGTGGCCTGGCGTTACGGCCCGCTTCGCGGGGGCCGCGTCTTTTGCTCGGGCAGCAAAGCGGGCGCGGAAAAGCCGTGACATTCCCCCGCGCCGCAGGCGCGCTGGCAATCGCGGCGGCCCGCCCCCGGCAAGCGAAGCGGCGCGGCCCCCAAAGCCGGGGTCCCCAACGCGCAGCGGCGCGCGTTGGGGTGGGCAGCCGCGCTGAGGCCCGCGCCAAGCAATTGATACCATGGTCCCGTGAGCACCGCCGCGCCGCCGCAGCCGCCCCCGCGCTTCGAGCGCCGCCTCTTCGACCTGATTGAAGCCGTCTCCCGCGCCGAGCGCGAGGGCCGCACCACGGGCACCTTTTCCCGCGCCTTGGCCGAACGCATCGTGGCCGAATTCGGCTCTCGCCTCAAGATCATTGCCGCCGCCGATCTCCGTCCCAGCGGCGGACGCTATCTGCCCGAGTTCACCGTAGGCGGCGATGGCGCCGGCGATGGCGCCGGGTGGTGGGCCGCCGCCGACGGCGCCCTGACCGCCCGCGCCTTGCAGCGCCGCCTGGCCGGCCAGCTGTGGTGGATCCGCCGCGGCGTACGCCATGACGGCAGCGGCGGCCTCCAGTGGTTCGACCTCATCCTCATTCCCATCGGCCGCGACCTGAGCCACGTCCTGGGCTTGGTGACCGCCTCCTTGGCGGGCGAGGAGGGCCGGGAACGGGAGAGCGAGTTCGAGGTCATGGGCCGCCTCATTCGTCTGTTCGTGGACCGCCACCACCAGCGCGCCCGCCTCCAGGAGATCTTCACCTTGGCCCGCCAGCAGCAGCTCAGCCTGCTGCCCCCGGCCCCTCCGGCCTTTCCCGGCTATCGCATCGCCGCTCTCAGCATCCCCGCCGAGGAGGTCGGCGGCGACTACTACCAGACTTTCGCCCTCCGGTATTCCCTATTCGGCTTCGCCATCGCCGACGCCAAGGGCAAGGGCTTCGAGGCCGCCATGCAAGTGACCGGCTTGCACGCCGCCTTGCGCGTCGTCAATGAAAGCCCCTTCAAGCTCGGCCACAAAATGGGCCTGGTCAACCGCGCCATGGCCCAGCAGACGGAGTTCCGCAACCTCATTTCGATCTTCTTCGGCGAAATTGATTCCCAGGGCCGCCTGATCTACGTCAACGGCTCCCATCCCCCGCCCCTGCTGGTCCGCGCGCAGGGCATTGAGGAGCTCACCGCCGGCGGCCGCTTCCTGGGCCTGGACCCGACCGCCGAGTATCGCTTCGGCATCGCCGAACTGCACTCCGGCGACGTCCTCGCCGCCTACACGGACGGCTGGACCGAGCTGTTCAATGATCGCGGGGAAGAGTTCGGCGCTCACCGCCTGCGCACCCTGCTGGCCCCCATGCACGGCGCCGACCCAGAGGCCGTGGTGGCCGCCATTCAAGCCGCCGCCGACGCCTTTCGTGGTGACGCCCCGTTCACCGACGACCGCACGCTCTTCGTCCTGCGCAAGGATTAGCTTCCCGCCGCCCAGCCGGAGCCGAGCCTAGAGCGGATAGACGATCAGCAAAATGCTGACCAAGGTCAGTACGGTTTCGAGCGCTCCGATCCAGCGGTTCCCGCCGTCCAGCTTCCGCAAAAACCGGCTGATCGGCTGGCGAAAGGCCTTGCCCAGCAGTACCCAGCCCAATACCCAAATCACGCTGGACAGGATGGACACGTAGAAGAAGTGCCCCAGCCGCGTGCCCTCGAAGCCATAGAGCACGAACGCCGCGCTGCGCAACGGCGGCACGAACTTGGCCAACATCACGTCCACGCCGCTCAGATGGAAATGCGCCCGCGGCACGTGGATGAACCGCGCCGCCACGTCCCGCGCCACTCGGCTCAGGGAGAACAGCGTTAGGTCGTTGATCAGCATCGCCCCGATGGCGACCACGCTGACCTCGATCCAGCTCCATACCTGGCTCGCCGTGCGCTCGAACACCCGCGCCGCGGTGGCCGCGATCAGCGCCTCGCCAGGAATGGCGATCCACGCCTCCACCAACAATCCACAAAGCAAGGCTAAGATTGCGTTTTTGCGAAATAAGCGGGTAATCACGCCAGCCGACCTGCCTAACTGCTTCGTCCCGGCGCCGCTCTACACCGCGTCGAAGCCCCCTTTTCTCTTACTGTACCGCCAAGTGGTCCGGAGAGGACCGGAAAAGAAGGGAGCTAAGCTGGAAAAACCACCTAGGCCCGCGTGGAAGCAACTTCCAGTAGCGGGGGCCGCGCCTTTTGCTCGGGGAGCAAAGCGGGACGCGCGGCGGGCCCGGGGTCCCAACGCGCCGCGGTGCGCGTTGGGGTGGGCAGCCGCGCTGGGGCCCGCGCCCAGCAATGGTGCAGCGGGCCTCAGCCCGCAGGCGCCTCCAAAGCTTCCGCCCCCCGCCGCAGCCGCGCGGAGCGGGTGGGGAACGCGCCTAATCCAGTTCGTAGCGCTTGCGTTTTTCCAGCAGCGTTTTGCGGCTAATCCCCAGCACGCGCGCCGTCTCCGATTTGCGCCCGCGGTGCCGCTCCAGCATGGCCGCGATATATTCCTTCTCCACCTGTTCCAGCGTCTTTTCCGCTTCCCCCTCCGGCCGTGCGACTTGAGGCGGTAGATCCGTTTCCCCAATCTCCTCGCCGTCGGCTTGGATCATGGCGCGTTCCAGCAGGTTCCGCAGCTCCCGCACATTGCCAGGGAAGTCATACTCCACCAGCCGCCGGCGCGCCGCGGCCGCCAGCCGCGGCGTCCGCCGCCGGTGCACCTCCGCATGCAGTTGCAGGAACCGCTCCGCCAGCGGCTCGATATCCGCCCGCCGTTCCCGCAGGGGTGGAATGCGCAGGGGCAGGACGTTCAGCCGGTAAAACAAATCCTCCCGGAAGGTGTGCGCCGCCACGGCGCGTTCCAGATCGGCATTGGACAGCGCCACCAGCCGCGCCTCGATGGTGACCGAGGTGTTCCCGCCCAGCCGCTCGAACTTTCGTTCCTCCAAGACCCGCAGCAATTTCGCTTGCAGGGGCAATCCCAGCGCCGCGACCTCGTCCAAGATCAAACTTCCTCGTCCCGCCAGCTCCAGTCGGCCCGGTTTGGTGCGGTCGGCGCCGGTGAAGGCGCCGCGCTCATAACCGAACAGCTCGCTTTCCAGCAGTTCCGGCGGCAGGGCGGCGCAGTCAATCTTCACGCACGGCTCGGCCGCGTTCGGCCCCAGCGAGTGCAGCAGCTGCGCCAGCAGGTCCTTGCCGGTGCCGCTCTCGCCGCGGATCAGCACCGTCGTCGGCGTCTGCGCCACGCGGCGCACCAGCGCGAATAGCTGCTGCGACTGCGGGTCCGTCGCCACCCATGCGGCGCTGGCGCTGTCCGCGGAAAGGCTCATGCGTCCGCCTTTGCCCGTCCCCCCACGGCGGGCGGTTTCAAGCGCGGCGCCTTTTGCCACAACCGCTCCAGGTCATAGAACCGCCGCCCGCCGGCCGAAAAGATGTGCACGACGAAGTCCAAATAATCCAGCACCCGCCACTCGGCCTCGGCGCCGCCCTCGCGGTGCGCCAGCCGGGCTCCGCCGCCGCGCTTCACCGCTTCCTCGATGGCGTCGGTGATGGCCTCGACCTGCCGCGCGCTGCCGCCGTGGGCAATCAAGAAATAATCCGTGAACCCGGCCAGCCCGCGGACATCCAGCGCCACGATGTCTTCCGCCTTCTTGCTCTCCGCCGCCCGCCACGCGCGGAACAACGCCTCCCGCACCTGGCGGGCGGCGGCGGCTCCGCCCGCGGTGGCGGCGCGGCGCCGCGCCGCCGCCGGCCGCTTCGCGCGGCCCGCCGCCGCGCTTTTTGCGCCGCCTCGCGCCGCCGCTTTCCGCGCCGCCGCCCTCGCCGGCGGCGTGGCCGCCTTCTTTTTTCCCGCGGTTTTCCCGCGCCGTTTTGCCGCTGTCGCTTTGCTCATGAACGATACAATCCGCTGCGGAGCAAATAGGCCGTGACTGGCGCCGGAATCGGCGCTTCCGCCCCGCCCGGCCGCCCGCTGGCCAACCGCCGCCGCAACTGCCGCGAACCCGCCGGGTCGCGGAAATTAGGCAACCAGAATACCTGACGCTTCCCGAGCCGGAAACCCTCCCCTGTTACCTTCCCCACTAACTCCCGCGGCAGCGCCGCCCGCACCGCCTCCAGTCCGAACTCCGCCCGCGGCGCGACCACGAAGTCACAGGCGGCCAGCAGCTTCCGGTATTGCCGCCAGGTCCGTACCTCGACCATCGCATCGGCGCCGAGAATGAAGTACAGACGCGCGCGCGGGTGGCGGCGCGCGATCCAAGCCACCTGTTCGACCGAATACGTCGGCCGTTCCGCCGCGGCCGGCACCGCCAGCGGCGACCAGCGCCGCCGGCCCGCCAGCGCCAGCGCCGTCATCGCATAGCGGTCGGCATAGGCGGCGACGGGCGGTGTCTTATGCATGGGCCGCGGAGCCGGCACGAAATAAATCCAGTCCAGCCGGCAGCGCCGTTCCGCCGCCTCGGCCAGCGCCAAGTGTCCGCGGTGAATGGGGTCGAAGGTTCCCCCCAGGATGCCGATCCGCCGCGCCCGGCCCGCTCCGACCGTCCCGCCGCTCACGCGTTCCGCGCTCCCGCGCCCTGCAGCCGGCCCAGCTCCTGCTGAAGCAGTTGCGCCAACTGGCTGACTCCTTGCCCGGTCGCGGCGGAGATCAGCGCCAGCGGCCGCCGCCGCCGTTGCGCCAAGCGTTCGAGCGCCTTCCGCTTCTCCTCGCTGGCGATATCCAGCTTCGTTCCCACGTACACCACCGGCTTGTCCGCCAAGCCATGCCCGAACGCTCGCAGCTCTTCCTCCACCACCGCGGCTTCCTCCCCCACTTCGCGTCCGGTGTATTCCGACAGATCCACCACCTGCGCCAGCAGCCGCGTCCGCTCGATATGGCGCAAAAACTGCGTGCCCAGCCCATGGCCCAGGTGCGCGCCGGCGATCAGCCCCGGGATGTCGGCCACCACGTAGCTCTGATCGTCCGAGCCGCGCACCACGCCCAGGTTCGGTTGCAGCGTGGTGAACGGGTAGTTGGCGATCTTCGGCCGCGCCGCGGACAAGCGGGAGATCAGCGTGCTTTTGCCGGCGTTGGGAAACCCGACCAGGCCCACATCCGCCAGCAGCTTCAGCTCCAGGCGCAGCCGCCGGCGCTCCCCGGGCGCGCCTTCCTGCACGCGGCGCGGCGCCTGGTTGGTGGCGGTGGCGTAATGCGCGTTGCCGAAGCCGCCGCGTCCTCCCCGCGCCACCACGACCCGCTGGTTCGGCGCCGTGAAGTCGGCCACCAGCTCGCCGCTGGCCACGTCCCGCACCGTCGTTCCCACCGGCACCTTCAGCACCACGTCGGCGCCGTCGCGCCCATGCCGCAGGCTGCCTTCCCCATGCCGGCCGCGCTCCGCCTTGTGCTCGGGGTTGAAGCGGAAATGCACCAGGGTGTTGTGCCGCTCGGAGCTTTCCAGAATGACGTCGCCGCCGCGGCCGCCGTCGCCGCCGCTCGGCCCGCCGCGGGGCACGAACTTCTCCCGCCGGAACGCCATGCAGCCGTTGCCCCCGTCTCCGGCCCGCACCGCGATTTCGGCCTCATCTACGAACATGCAGCTACACAAAGGGCGGTTTGAGCCCGGGGCTCAAACCGCCCTTCCTTTGCCAGGCTTTAGGCAATCGGGTGCACGTGGACGAACTTGCCTTCGCGTCCCCGGCTGACGTATTCCACCCGCCCCGCGGCCAATGCGAACAGCGTGTCGTCCTTGCCACGGCCCACGTTCAGCCCCGCCTGCATCGGCGTGCCGCGTTGCCGCACCAGAATCGCTCCGCCCCGCACCGTCTGGCCCGCGAACACCTTGACGCCCAGGCGTTGCGCATTCGAGTCGCGCCCGTTCCGTGAGCTGCCCAATCCCTTTTTGTGCGCCATCGCTACTTCTCCCCGCTCGCCGCGCCGTCGCTCAGCGGCTTGCCATCCACTTCAATGCCGGTGATGCGCACCGCCGTGTACGGCTGCCGGTGCCCGGCCAGCTTTTTGTATTGCTTCTTGCGCTTGTAATGGAAAACCAAAACCTTCTTGTCTTTGCCGTCTTCCACCACCGCGGCCGTCACCCGCGCGTTCTTCGGCGCCGTCACCAGGCCGCGCGCGTCGCTGACCGCCAGAACGTCGGCGGTTTCGATGGTGCCCGCGGCATCCAGCTTCTCCAGCCGCACCACGTCGCCTGGCGCCACCCGATATTGCTTGCCCCCGCTGCGGATTACCGCGTACATGCTTCCTCCCTGCGCAAAACACCTATTCTACACGACTTCCGGCGCCGGGCTGCGCTGTCGCCCCGGCCGCGGATGAGCCTGATGGCGCGGCGCCGGAGGTCGCAGGCGCACGGCGCGGCAAAAAAAAGGATGCGCCACAGCGGCGCATCCTCAGGTTCGGTGCTTCGGATGAAGGTGGCTACTTCTTTTTCTTGGCCGGCTTCTTCGCGGCAGCCTTTTTCTTGGTCGGCATAAGCTATCCTCCTTGTTCCCCACCTTGCGGCAGGGGCTTCGGCTCTGCCCCAGCATTTTGCGTGCGTGGCAAAGTCACACAAGATATAGGGCCACCCATTGCCGGAGTCAAGAAAAATCGTCCTAGAGGGTGCTTTTTCTCTTGACGAATCGGCTGCCTGGCCGCCAGGCCAGTGCACCGCTGGCCGCCACCGCCCGCGCACCGTCCGCGCCGCCGGCCGCCGCGGCGATGCGCCGGGGGCCGCACCGCCTACTCGCCTTGCTCATGCATCTTTTTCGACTTGGCCTCCACGCCCGCCGCCAGCTTTCGCTTGTACTCCTTCATTTTTTGCGCCAATTGCGGGTCGCTGAGCGCCAGGATCTGCGCCGCTAGCACGGCCGCGTTGCGCGCGCCCGCGTCGCCGACGGCCATCGTCGCCACCGGCACGCCGGCCGGCATCATGGACAGCGAGAGCAGGGAATCGAAGCCCGAGAGCGGCGACGTCGCCAGCGGCACGCCGATCACCGGCAGCGTGGTTTCCGCCGCTACCGCTCCGCCCAAGGCGGCCGCCGCCCCCGCGCCGACGATGATCACCTTGAGACCGCGTTCCGCCGCCTGGGAGGCGTATTCCGCCGTTCGCCGCGGGGAGCGGTGCGCCGAGCAGATCTCGATCTCATAGCCGATGCCGAACTCCGCCAGCAGCTGCGAAGCCTGCCGCATCACCGGCAGGTCGGTGTCGCTGCCCATCAAAATGCCCACGCGGGGCGTGGACGTGGTCGCTGTATTTGCGCTCATGGTTCTCCTAGGTTGAGGATGCCGGGCCCGGCGGGCCCGAGAAATCAAATCCGCGCACCGGCGGCGATCCAGGCGAGCGCCCGGCGGCCGATGTCACGGCGGTACTGCATGCCCTCAAAGCGGATCGGCTCGACGCCGGCGTAGGCCTGTTCCAGCGCCGCCGCCAGCGTTTCCGCCCGCGCGGTCACGCCCAGCACCCGCCCGCCGCGCGTCACCCAATGCTGCTGCCGCAGCGCGGTGCCGGCATGAAAAATCGTAACCTGCGCCTCGCGGCCGGCGACCTCCAGGCCGTGAATCGGGAAGTCGGTCGCGAACGACCCGGGATAGCCGCCACTGGCCAGCACCACGCAGGCCGCCGGCTGCGGCGACCAGCGCAGCAGATCCGCGCGCAGACGCCCCTCGGCCACCGACAGCAGCGCGGTGGCCCAGTCGCCCTCCGCCCGCGCCAGGATCGCCTGCGCCTCGGGATCCCCGAAGCGCACGTTGAACTCCAGCACCCGCGGTCCGTCCGCCGTTAGCATCAGCCCGCAGTACAGCACCCCGCGCAGCGGATGCCCCTCCGCCGCCATGCCCCGCAGCACCGGCGCGACGATCTCCCGCTCGATGCGTGTCCGCAGTTCCGGCGGCAACAGCTCATCCGCCGACACCGCCCCCATGCCGCCGGTATTGGGCCCGCGGTCGCCGTCGAGCGCGCGCTTATGATCCTGGGCCGGGGGCAGCAGCGCCCATCGCTCGCCGTCGCTCAGCGCCAGCAAGCTGATCTCCTCGCCGCGGAGGCATTCCTCGATGACCACCCGCTGTCCGGCGCTGCCCGCCAGCCGGCCGGCGAACAAATCCGCCAGGGCCGCCTCCGCGCCGGCGCGATCCTCGGCGATGACCACGCCTTTGCCCGCCGCCAGACCATCGGCCTTCAAGACCACCGGCGGGGGAAACCTGTCCAGCGCCGCCAGCGCCTCGGCCGCGCCGGCGCAGGCGGCGAACCGCGCCGTCGGCACTTGATGCCGGGCCATGAACTCCTTGGCGAAGATTTTGCTGCTCTCCAGCCGGGCCGCGGCCCGCGATGGTCCGAACACCCGCCGCCCGGCGGCTTGCAGCGCGTCGGCCACTCCCGCCGCCAGGGGCGCTTCCGGGCCAACCACGGTCAAATCTATGTCCAGCTCTTCGGCCAGCGCCGCCACCCGCGACGCATCCGTCGGGTCGCCGGCGATCGGCTCGGCCAGGGTCGCGATGGCGTCGCTGCCCGGCAGCGCGTACAGCCGCTGCACCGTCGGCGACTGCCGCAGCATCCAGGCCAGCGCATGTTCCCGTCCACCCCCGCCCAACAACAACACCTTCATCGTCGCCATTCCTCGCTTTCCCATTCCTGCCCCAGGCGCCGGCGCTGGGACCGTGCGCCGGCGGGGCGCGCCGCGCCGGTTGCCCGCGCACACGCTGCCTTCCGGGCGGAGCGGCCGCGCCGCCCCGTTGCACTGCGTTGTCCCATCCTACCCGCTCGCCGGGCTGTCGCCGGTGCTCATTTCCATCGCCCCGGTCAGATCCCCTACCCGCGCCACGCCATGGCGCGCGCCATAGCGCTTCAGCTCCTTCAGCACGTTTCCGGTCGCCTTCGGATCCCAAAAATTCGCCGTGCCCACCTGCACCGCCCGCGCGCCGGCCAGCAAAAACTCCACCGCATCCTCCCCGGTGGCGATGCCGCCGGCGCCGATCAAGGGAATCTTCACCGCTTGGTAGGCCTCCCATACCATCCGCACCGCCAGCGGCTTGATGGCCGGGCCCGACAACCCCGCCACCACGTTGGCGAAGCGCGGCCGGCGCGTCCGCGGATCAATCGCCATGCCCAAGAAGGTGTTGACCAGCGTCAGCGCGTCGGCTCCCGCTCCCTCCGCCACCCGCGCCATCTCCGCGATGCTGGTCACGTTCGGCGTCAGCTTGACGATCACCGGCCGCCGCGCCGTCCGCTTCACCCGCTCCACCACCTCCGCCAGCAGCCGGGGGTCGGAGCCGAAGATCATTCCGCCGCGCTGCGTATTCGGGCAGCTGACGTTTAGCTCATAGGCCGCGATGCCCTCCCCCTCGTTCAGCACCGCGACCACCTCCAGATAGTCCTCGACCGTGTAGCCGAAGATGTTGGTGACGACCCGCGCGCCGATTTGCCGCAGCCGCGGCAGCCGCGTGCGCACGAAGGCCGCCGCGCCGATGTTTTGCAGTCCGACGGAGTTCAGCATGCCCGCCGAGGTTTCGAACAGCCGCGGGCTGGGATTGCCGGCCATGGGCTGGAGCGACAACCCCTTGGTCACCACCGCCCCGAGCTTCTTCAAGTTGACGATGTCTTCCAGCTCCACGCCGTAGCCGAACGTGCCGCTGGCCGCCAGGATGGGATTGGGCAGGGCGACGCCGGCAATTTCGATGTGGAGGTCCATGCGGGCCCGATGGGGGCGGTCCCGTGGCCGCAGCCACGGAAAGCCTATAATGAGAACTTTTCCCGCCTACGTCAAAGCCGCCGCCGCGCCCCGCCGCCGACCGGCCCTGGCGCCGGCCCGTTCCATGACCATTGCCGAACAAATCGCCTACCTGAAAAAAGGCGCCGCCGAGATCATTCCCGAAGCCGAACTCGCCGAGCGGCTCCAGGCGGCGGCCACTGCCGGGCGGCCGCTGCGCGTCAAGGCCGGCTTCGACCCCACCGCCCCCGACCTGCACCTGGGCCACACCGTGCTGCTGCGCAAGCTGAAGCACTTTCAGGACCTCGGGCATCAGGTCATTTTCCTGATCGGCGATTTCACCGGCCTGATCGGCGATCCCACCGGCCGCAGCGCCACGCGTCCGCCGCTGACGCCGGAAGAGATCGCCGCCAACGCGGAGACCTACCGCGGGCAAGTGTTCAAGATTCTGGATGCGGAGAAAACCCAGGTCGCCTTCAACTCCGAATGGTTTGGCCCCTTTCCCTCGGCGGAATGGGTCCGGCTCTGCGCCAAGTACACGGTGGCGCGCATTCTGGAGCGGGACGATTTCCAGCAGCGCTTCCGCGCCGGCCAGCCCATTTCCATCCACGAGTTTCTCTATCCCCTGGTGCAGGCCTATGACTCCGTGGCCCTTCACGCCGACGTCGAATTGGGCGGAACGGACCAGAAATTCAATCTCCTGGTGGGCCGCGAGATCCAGCGCGAATACGGCCAGCCGCCGCAGATCATCCTGACCACGCCGTTGCTGGAAGGCTTGGACGGCGTGCAGAAGATGTCCAAGTCGCTAGGCAACTATGTCGGCATCACCGAGCCTCCGGAGCAGATGTTCGGCAAGCTCATGTCCATCTCCGACGAACTGATGTGGCGGTATTGGCTGCTGCTCACCGACCGCAGCGAAGCCCAGATCGCCCAGCTCCGGGCGCAGGCGGAGGGCGGACAGCGGCATCCCATGGACATCAAGCAGGAACTGGCCGCGCTGATCGTTGCCGACTTCCACGGCGCCGCCGCCGCCGAAGCCGCCCGGCGGCAGTTCGAATCCGTGGTGCGGCATAAGGAAGCGCCGGAGGAGATCGCCCAGGCGGCGTATCGCCTGCCTCCCGGCCCGCTGCGGGTGGACAAAATGCTGGCGGAGCTGCAACTGGCGGCCTCGGTCACCGAAGCCGCCCGCTTGATCCGTTCCGGCGCGGTTTCCTTCGACGCCCAGCGGGTCGAGGCGGTGTCCATTCCGGCGCCGAACGCGGGCGAAATCTTGATCAAAGTCGGCAAGCGCCGCTTCTGCCGGGTCACGCTGCAATCTTCCTGAGCATGGGTCCGGCGGGGGCGGAGCGGCGGGTCCTGAATCCGGCGCGGCGGCTCCGAGGCGCGCTCGCCGGCGCGGTATGCCCGGAAGGGGGCCCGGCGCGGAAGGGTCACCTATACTGGCCCTATGCAGTGGCGCGCTTTGGCACTGGTCTTCACGCTTGCGCTTCCCCTCGCCGCCGCCCCGCTGCTTTCGCCCCGCGTCACGTTCACGGAGAGCTTTCCGGGCTCCCAGCCCGTCTTTTTTCAAATCGTCGTTCGCCGCAACGGCGCCGTGGCCTATACCACCATCGAGAAACCGGGCCAGCCGAAACTTCACCTCCGGTTCACCTCAACTCGGCTGGCCGGCCAGGTCTTCGCTCTGGCGCATCAGCTGCACGATTTCGCGTCGCCCCAAATCGAGAGCAAAAAGCACGTCGGGGCCATGGGCGCCAAGATGCTGGCGTACGACGATGCCCGGCATCATTTCCAACAAACGTTCAACTTCACCACCGTGCGCGCCGCGGCCGAGCTGAATCACATTTTTCAGGGCGTCTCTACCGCCAGCGAAGATGGTCTGCGGCTGCGCCGGGAAATCCGCTATGATCCGCTGGGCGTCATTCAGGTGCTGGACCAGATCGGACGGGACTGGGAGCAGAACCAGATCAGCTCCGGCGCTCCCTTGGCGCCCATCCTCCGCCACGCCGCCACCGATCCCGACCTGATGCACATCGCCCGCCGCCGCGCCGCGCGGCTGCTGCGCTCCCTGACCGACGAACGCCACCGCTAAGCGGTCCTGCGGACCGGGGATGGCGCCGTTGGCGGCGCCCAGCGGGGCGCCCCGCCGCGGGCGGGGCAGGGGCCCGCGCCAGGCAATTATTCAGTGCTCCCGCCCCGCCCTCGTGGAACCGGCTTTAGCCGGTGTGCCGCGGGCTTCAGCCCGCGGTCGCCCTTCCCCCCGCGTGCGCAGCCGCGCCAGGGGCCGCGCCCGGCAGCACGGACGCCTTTGCCGGCCGGCAAGCCTCCGGCTCGGGAACGTGGCCCACT
>JAKAUF010000220.1 GCA_021827785.1 Acidobacteriota bacterium
TATCGCGACGCCAAGTTCGGCATCTGGAACCATTGGTCGCCGCAGTGCGTGCCCGAGGACGGTGACTGGTACGCCCGCAATATGTATCTGCCGGGCCAGGGGCAGGCGAAGTTTCAGCGCGCCCATTACGGCCCACCCACGCGTTTCGGCTACAAAGACCTGTGCGCCCAGTGGACGCTGCTGAATTGGGAGCCGGAAGCGCTGATGGACCGCTACGTCCGCGCCGGCGCCCGCATGTTCATCGCCCTGGCCAATCATCACGACGGCTTCGATACCTGGCGCAGCCGCCACCAGCCCTGGAACGCCGGCCGCATCGGCCCGCACCGCGACGTCATCGGCACTTGGGCGGGCATCGCCCGCCGGCATAACCTGCGCTTCGGCGTCACCGTGCACCAGGCGCGCAACTGGTGGTGGTTCCAGCCCTCGCATGGCGCCGACGCCTCCGGTCCCCTGGCCGGCGTGCCCTATGACGGCGAGCTGCGGCCCGAGGAGGGCATCGGCCAGTGGTGGCAGGGCCTGGATCCGCACCGCCTGTATGGCGTCAAGCATCCGCACGACGCCTTGCCCGATCCCAGCTTCGTCAAAAATTTCTACGACCGCACCCGCGACCTGGTGGACCAGCACAACCCCGACCTGCTGTATTTCGACAATCCCTTGTTTCCGCTGGGCTGGGGGGGCATGAACATCGGGGCGTATTTCTACAACCACAACATCCAAACCCACGGCGGCCGCAACGAAGGCGTGACCACCATCAAGAACGTCCCGCCGCGTTTGGCCAAGGCCGTCGTCGCCGACATCGAGCGCGGCCTGGCGGCGGGCATCCTGCCCCATCCCTGGCAGTCGGAGACCTGCATCGGCGACTGGCATTACCAGCGCAAGCTGTTCACCGCTCCCGGCCCCTACGGCGGCTATTTGCCGCCGCGCCAGGTCATCCATTGGCTGGTGGACGTGGTCAGCAAGAACGGAACCTTCATCCTGAATATTCCCGGCAAGCCCGACGGCACCATTGATTCCAAGGAAGAGCGCATTCTCGACGACATCGGCGCCTGGTTCCGGATCAATGGCGAGGCCATCTACGGCACCCGTCCCTGGAAGATCTTCGGCGAAGGCCCGGACATGATCCACGCCGGTTCCTTCCAGGGCACCAGCATCCGCGAACTCGGTCCCCGCGACATTCGCTTCACGCGCAACAAGGCCGGCTCGGTGCTGTACGCCATCGCCCTCGGCTGGCCCGCGGCGGAAATGGCCATTCGCGCCTTGGGCACGGCTTCGCCGCAGCGCCCCGGCAAAATCCACGATGTGCGCGTCTTGGGCACGGAAGAGAAGATCATCTGGCGGCAGACCGCCGCGGCGCTGCACGTCCAGCCGCCCCGCCATCGCCTGGAGCCCGACTACACCATGGCCCTGCGCATCGCCCTGTCCTGACCGGCCGCCTGGGCAGCGAAAGTGGGATAGCCGTCCCGGCTGTCAGTTTCCGCCGCCCGGGAGGGCGACGGAACGCAGGGCAGGAGCCCTACCCCACGCGCGCGTCGGCCCCAACGCTTCCGCGGCGGAGAACACCACCGCTGCGCGCGGGATGTGGGGTATGCCTCCGGCTTGCGTACGGCCGCGCTCCGCGCGGCCGGGCCGCGTGCCGCCGCGCCGCCGTCCCGGCGGCCGCCGCCTAATCCGAATGCAGCGTGAAGGCCGCGATCTCCGGCGGGCAGCCCACGCGCCAGGGCACGATCACCTTTCCCAGCCCACGGCTGACGTACATGCGCGTCGCGCCTTCCTGCAAAAAGCCGACGGGGAAGTGGCGGTCATAGAACGGCGCCGCGGCAGGAATGCCCAGATGGATCTGCCCGCCGTGCGTGTGCCCGGACAAAACCAAATCCACGCCGTGCCGCGCCGCGTCGGGCAGCGACGCCGGGCTGTGCGCCAGCAGCAGCGTGAAGCCGTGCATCCGCCGCGCCCCCAGCGCCGCCGCCAAATCCGGCTGCTGCCGCGCGTCGTCAATGCCGGCGATGGTGATGCGCTCGCCGGCGATCTGCACCCGCCGGTGGGAGTTGCGCAGCACGCGGATGCGCCGCCGCGCCAGCGCCCGCGAAATCATCGCCGCGTCCACGCGGAAATCGTGGTTGCCCAGCACGGCGAACACGCCCAGCCGTGCCCGCAGATGCCCCAGCAAATCCGCCACCGGCTCGATGAACTGCCGCGTGGCGGTGACGAAATCCCCGGTCAGGGCGATGATGTCCGGCTGTAGCCGGTTGGCCAGCTCCACCGCCCGCTCCGCCGTGTTGGAGGGCAGGTACAGGCTGTAGTGAATGTCCGAAAGCTGCACGATGCGCAGCCCGGAGCAGTTCCGCGGCAGCCGCGGCATTTGCAGCGAATAGGCGGAGACCTGCGGGTCGCGGGTAATCCGCTGCGGGGGATGAATCAGCCGGTGCACCTGGCGCAAATAGCGGCGGCGCAACGGCAGGGGGTTGGAGTGCAGCGACATGGAAAATCGAATGGATCCCTATGGCCTAGGGGCGCGCCGGCGCCGCTTCCTCCCGCCCGCGCAGGTAGGCGGCGGCGGAGGGCAGCGGCGGCGTATGGCCTGCGAAGATCTCGGCGAACAAGGCGATGCATTCATCGTGCACCCGGCCGTTGGTCGCCAGCAACTCCGGCGCGCGCAGGTGGTAGGGCTCTCCCGTCATGGTGGTGGCGCGTCCGCCGGCCTCGGCCAGGATCAGGCTGCCCGCCGCCACGTCCCAGGGCTTCAGCCCAAACTCCCAAAAAACCTCGAAGCGCCCACAGGCGGTGTAACAAAGATCCAGCGCCGCCGCCCCCATGCGCCGCACCCCGTGCGAGCGCAGCGTCACGGCGTAATAAAAGTGCACATTGGGGTTCTGCTGCCGCTTCAAGGTCGGAAAGCCCGTCGCCGCCAGCGCCGTGCGCAGCTCCGCGGCTTGGGACACGTGGATGGCGTGGCCGTTCAGCGCCGCCCCCTGCCCCGCCAGCGCGGTGAACGTCTCCTGCATCACCGGGTGATGCACCACCCCCGCCACCATGCGCCCGCGATGCTCCAGCCCAATCGAGACGGCGAACATCGGCAGGCCATGGGCAAAGTTGGTGGTGCCGTCCAGCGGGTCCACATACCAGCGGTATTCCGCGCCGGATTCGCGCCCGCCGCCTTCCTCGGCCACGATGTCG